>JALSUJ010000260.1:3126-10025 GCA_027071355.1 Gammaproteobacteria bacterium
TGGTTATAGAATCACAATACTGGACCTGATTTCTACCGGCAAGCTTGGCACGCTGTACTGAAAAATCAACACATTGCAGTACTTCTTCCAGCGGCTGGTTTTCCTGCACAATAGAAAAGCCAATACTGACGGTAATACCGAATTTATAGTGATCAAATTTAAACACATGTTCAGATATGGCATTTCGAATTCTTTCTGCTGTGATATTGGCACCATGTAATTCAACTTCGGGAAGAATAATAATAAACTCATCACTATTGTAGCGGGCCAGAAAGTCTGTCGGACGTATGGCATTTTCGAGTATGCGGGCTATCTGTATCAAGGTGAGATCACAGGTGTGTTCACCATAGTTCTGGCTGATAGAGCTCAAATGGTCCACATCAATTAACATCAGACTGTAACGGGTATTATAACGTTGATGACGTCCATGCTCATCGGTCAGACGATTGATTAAACTGCGTTTATTATTTAGCTGGGTCAGTTCATCTTTCTGAGATAACGCTTTTAGAATATCCCGGTCATCCTGCAGCATCTGAAATAACAGGTTGTATGTGCGGGCAATAAATTCAAATTCCTGATAGGATTTCAGTTTTATAGGCGTAAACGCCTTGTTCCGGGTAAATCGGGATGCCCATTGTTCAAGTTTGATAATGGGCTCAAGTATTGAACGATTGAGCATCATAATAGTTGCCAGCGTTGAAATATAAACCAGTAAAAAGACAAAACTTATCAGGATTAAAGCATCCAGTTTTAACTCTTTGGCTTTTTTAAAGCGAATTTTAACCTGATTCTGCATTGACAGGTGCAGTTTATCCAGAGCCAGTGTGGTTTCAATCACATATTGATAAAAGTTCTGTAGCAGGCGGTAGGGTGGCTGTTGATCGCTATGCTTAATGTTGTTTTCATTATAGTTAAAGATTTTAATAGCAAAACGATGGGCATTGCGCCAGTTTAAATAAGCGCTATGATAAATATCATTGGCCAGGGAGCGTTCATTTTGTTTCGGTTTAATGGGGCGATCCAGCGCCTGTTTAATTTCATCGCTTAATTGAAGAAAACGATTTTTATCATCACTGGAGTGGTTTTTCAGGTAGCGGTTAAAGGGTGTGACGGTCTGTTGTATTTTGTCTTTAAGTTCGGTGACAGGAATAACATCCGATACCACTTCTTCAATAGCGAGATTGAAGGCATTGGTAGATTTTTGAAAGAACAGAAAACCAGTGCCGCCTAAAATAAATAATGGCAATATAATAATAATAATACTCAGTCGCAGGCGGGTTTTCAACGAGGGTGCTGAAGGTTTGGATTTTTTAAAAATACGGAAAAAATCAGGCATTGATCCAGTTGCAGTCTTAGTTTTAAAAAATAGAGTAAATCTTAGCACAATCAGTAGCTCAAAGCATATATTCTAAAACCGGCTATCAGGGACGGTATGCTTATTGAGGACAGAATTTATAGGGCCGGAGGTAAAATTTGCAGTGCTTTTAAAGGTGGGGTTGTTTTATTCTCACGCCAGTTTCGAGCCACTTCCCATTTAAGAATATCATAGTAACTGCGAATATTTTCTACATATTTAACCGCTTCATCGCCCCGGGCATAGCCATAGTGGACTTTTTTATGCCATTTTTTCTTGCGTAATAGTGGCAGTATCTGTTTCAGATTTGCCCATTTAGTATCGTCCTTACCTTGTTGGCGAGCCAGTTTCATGGCATCTATAACATGCCAGTAACCCAGATTATAGGCGGCCAGAGCAAAATACAGCCGATCCGGATCGCTAATGGTTTTGGGTAATTTTTTGTATAAGCTGGATAAATAATAAGCTCCGCCAAAAATACTCTGGTAGGGTTCTATTCGATTATTAACCCCAATATGTTTCGCGGTTGCCAGTGTTAGCATCATCAGGCCTTTTACCCCTGTAGGAGATTTTGCATCCGGGTTCCAGTGTGATTCCTGATAGGACATAGCGGCTAATAGCATCCAGCTGACATGGTTATCCTTACCGGCTTTTTCAAACCAGGGCCGAAACTGGGGCAGGCGGGTTATGATATGGCGCTGATAAACCCGAGTACCCACATAGTCAAAGCCTTTTATATGACCAAAATGCTGATTCAGCAGGTGTTGTAATTCACCGCTGTCCTGTTGCTGTTGCAAAAATTTATTAGCGGCATCAAATAGAGAATGATCCGCATTTTTTTCAAATGCCCAGGCAATATCCTGCGGCTTATTAATATCAAATGCCAGTCTGAGTTCTGGGTAATAGCGCCGGTTTAATTTAATTTCATCAGAGCTGACAATGGTAAAATCAATCAGACCTTCATTAACCAGTTGCATCAGATCCTCAGGTGATGCATCAGGATTAACCGTCCAGTTAAGTTTCGGGTATTGTTTTTTTAGTGACTGCAAAACCAGAATAAGACTATCATCGGCCGATATTTCAATGGCAAGTTTTGCCATATCTTTTAGTTTTCTGGGGCGACGGGTATTGGAGCGATAAATGAGTTGGTAAGTCACTTTGTGATAGGGTATTGTAAACAGGTAACGGGCTTTTCTTGGTGCTGTAATAATAAGTTTGGCCGCTGCCAGATGACCTTTGTGACTATCCAGTTGATTTAGTAGTTCACTGGCATTAGGTTCAACGATTATTTTAAGTCTGACCCCCAGAGAGTCACTAAAGCGTTTTACCAGTGCGTATTCAAAACCTGCAGGTCCATAGGGACCCTGGTAATAAATACTGGGTGAATTACGGGTAAGAACGTTTAACTGACCGGTGGATTTAATGCGTGTCAGCAAATCAGGTGTTTCAAAACAGGCGCTGAGTAATAACGACGCAGCAATTAATAAAAATAAACGCATTAGTAAACAGCAATATTTCGTTGAGGTTTAATGTTTCTGAAGATCCTGTTTGAATTCACTGGAAGTATATAAGGCTTTATTCCAGCCTGTCGTAATGCCGTCAATTAATGCCTGCAGGAAATCAATAATAAACATGATGAGATCAGAAAGCAGTTCAAAAAAAGTATCGACTACGGTTTTTTTAAGTGCTTTAAAAGAATATCGGGTGCCTTTGTAAAGTGCAAGCATGGTTTGATAGAGTAATTCAATAATAAACAGAGTGATAACCGAATAGATAATGGCAGTTTTTTCAAGCAATAACAGCATAGAGATAACCTCAAAAAATAAATTTACGGGCAGCAGAATCAGTCTTTTTTATTTTAGCAGTTTATTCTGGAAAGTCTTTAAAGCGGTAAAAATAGTGTAGAATTAATATATGCAAAATAGTCAGATTTCAGGTGATATTAATGACTGAACGAATGTTCAGAATAATTTTAGGTGTAGCATTACTTACATTACTGTACATCAGCGCAGTTAATAATAATGATGAATTAATAAAGTTTTATATTGGAATATTATTATTTGAAGGTATTACTAACTGGCGCGTGCCTAAACTGCTGACCATGCTGAAAAACCGCATATATTATCCCCTGGAACAGCATCGGCAGATATCAGAACAGGTCAGCAACCACTATCGTATTAATTTTGAAGCGGAACGGGCAATACGGCTGGTTATTGCTCTGTTGCTGTCAATCCCTGTGATATTTCCGGTTGATATTTTATGGATTATTCCCTGGTTTGTAGGCAGTCTGTTATTGCTTGCCGGTATGACTAATATCTGTCCCCTGGGCATACTGCTGCACTGGCTGGGGTTTAAATAATGTCTGCACAGAAAAATGATAGAAAAACCATTTTAAGTGATGACTGGAGCAGGAACTGGCAGGCTAGTATTGCGGTGAAAATTACTGCCGTAGTGATGTGGGTAATTATACCATTTGGTTTTATTATTGCTCTGTTATTTATTAATAATGTGGAACAGGATGTTCGTGTGTCTATTGAGGATGATGCTGAAATTATCTTAAATAGTGCACGTATTTTATTGTCAGAAAACAATTCCTTTTATTCTCCTGTGGTGCAGGAAAAACTGGCAGAAAAACTAAAAAAATCGGTTTACTGTAAAATCAAACTGGTGACAGGTTCCAATGAACCGATAATGATTCAGTCTGGAAAGTGTCTTAAACCGGCACAGACAATTGATACCAAATATTACTTCGGCACTATGGTAAATAAAAAACCTCAGGAACTTGCACTGGTGTTGTCACATCTTCCTGTGCGAAATATTATGCTTGAATATCGAGCCAATATTATTTTAATTATGATCTTTATAGTACTGATCCTGGGCTTTATACTGACCTGGGTTTTACGCTTTCTGGTACTCAGACCGCTATTAAATATTGTTGATGCAACCCGTCTTATTTCTGAGGGGCAACATGAGCTGCGTCTTGATATGCATCAACAGGATGAGTTTGATCATCTGGCCCGGTTTTTAAATAAGCTGCTGGATCAGTTGTTTGAACAGCAGAAAAATCTTAAGCAGGCCAACCATGAACTAATGAAAGAAGTTGCGGAAAGGAATCGTATTGCCCTTGAACTTGGAGCCAATCAGGATCAACTGGAAAATTTAATAGAAAAGCGAACCGCTGATCTGGAAGTTGCCCGGGATGAAGCACTCAAAGCCAATCAGGCTAAAACTCTGTTTCTGGCTAATATGTCTCATGAAATTAGAACTCCTCTTAATGCCATTCTGGGCTATGCCCAACTATTAAACCGTGATAAGAAACTGAATAAAAGGCATCGTAAATCACTGGCTATTATTGAAGAAAGTGGCAACCATCTGCTGGGTGTTTTAAATGATATTCTGGATATTTCCAAAATCGAAGCAGGTATGATGGAGCTGCATAAAGTAAATTTTGATTTATACCAGCTACTGCAGAAGATCAGTCAGATTTTTCAGGAACGCTGTGCGGATAAAGGGTTAGGCTGGTATGATGAGTTTAACTTTAATGATGCAGTGCTGGTGCATAGTGATCCGCAGAAACTCAGACAGATTTTAATTAATCTTATTGGTAATGCAATAAAATTTACCGATCAGGGGGGCATCAGTCTGCTGGTTAAACGACTTGTCAATGATCAATATCATTTTGAAATATCTGATACGGGGCCGGGTATTGATAAAGATAGAATGGCAATGATTTTTACCAGTTTTCATCAGGAACAGGCAGGAATTGACAAGGGGGGAACAGGACTGGGACTGACTATAACCAGAAGTCAGTTGCAGTTATTAGGATCTGAGCTGCTGGTTGAATCCAGTCCTGCTCAGGGCAGTACTTTTTCCTTTACACTGACACTTGAACTGGCTCAGGGTGGAGTGGAAATTATGCATGACAGCAATACCGAAGTAATACGCCTTTCCTCTTCTGATTCAGTTAAAGCACTGGTGGTCGATGATAGTGAACTCAGTCGTAATCTTCTGGTGGATATGCTGGTGGAAATCAATGCCACAGTGAGTTCTGCAAATAATGGACTGGAGGCTGTTAATTATGTTGAACAGCAAAGTGCGGAAGATAAACCGGATATAATCTTTATGGATATTCGTATGCCGATTATGAATGGAATTGATGCGGCTCGTAAAATTAAGAAAAAATACGGTGACCAAATTGTCTGTGTTGCAGTGACAGCTAATGTGATTGAACAACCGGATAATAGTGATTATCAGCTGGGCTTTGATGACTATATCTTTAAACCCTATCGTTTTGAAGCAGTATTTGAGTGCATGAAAAAACATCTGCACATTGATTTTGAACATGAAATGCGCACTGATCAGGAAAGTTCAGAAGAAATCGATATTGACTTTTCTCAGTGCCTGATTGAGCAGGATTTGTATACCGAATTATTAGCCGCAGCGGTAGATTATAATCCTCCGCATCTTAAATATTTAATTGATCAGCTGGCGCAAAAGGGAGATGAGCAGATTAAGGCAGCTAAAAAATTAAGGCGACTTATGGCTCAATACGATATCCATGCGATGGTGACCCTGGTAAAAAAACTCAGGCCGGGTGAATTGAATAATGATTGATATCGGTGTTAATTTAAGCAATGTCCGTTTTAATAAGGATCGTCAGCAGGTTATTGAGCGAGCTGTGGCTGCCGGAGTCAGTAAAATGATTATAACCGGGACTTCAGTTGAAGTCAGTCAGCAGGCACAGAACCTGTGTCAGCAATATCCTCAGTATCTATATGCTACAGCAGGTATTCATCCTCATGATGCCAGTACTTTTAAGACCAATAGCCTGGCTCAGTTAAGCTCTTTACTGCGGCATGATAAGGTTGTTGCGGTGGGTGAATGTGGACTGGATTTTAATCGGAACTTTTCTACTCCCAAACAACAGTTGTCCTGTTTTGAGGCGCAACTGGAACTGGCCGTAGAATTAAAAATGCCGGTTTTTTTACATCAGCGTGATGCCCACCAGGATTTTCTGCGCCTGATAAAAAAATACCGTTCCTCTCTGGTTAATGCGGTATCGCACTGTTTTACCGGTAATCGCTTAGAAATGGACAGTTATCTGGAGCAGGATCTTCATATCGGTATTACCGGCTGGGTTTGTGATCAGAAACGGGGTCAGGATTTACAGCAGGCTGTCCGTTATTTACCCCTGGACAGGTTGATGGTTGAAACGGATGCCCCTTACCTTTTTCCAGCCGATCTGGAGCTTCCTGAAGAAATTGGTTTAACAAAAAAACAAAGAAAACGCCGTAAACGAAATGAACCGGCCTATCTGTCTCATATTATAAAGCAACTGGCTCATTTTATGGCTCAGGATGAAAAAGAGGTGCAGCAACAAAGCAGTAAAAATGCCCGGGAATTTTTTAATTTAAATTAAAGATTTATTGTAACTTATTCAGCATGATTTAAACCTGATAAGAGTATCTTTCTGCAGGGCCTGTGTTTACGGGGTTTATGGAGGCAGGATGCCGAGATAAAGCGACACATGGATGTGCTTGAGCGT
>JALSUJ010000261.1 GCA_027071355.1 Gammaproteobacteria bacterium
TATTATTGTTTTTTTCTTTAGTCTATTAGTTGGTAGTTTCCTTAATGTGGTTATCTACCGACTGCCCATTATGCTTAAACGGGAATGGAAAAGTGACTGCATTGAATTTCTTTCTGATGAACTATCAACTGACTTAAAAGAACAGAAAACAGATTCAGAAAGTACCTTTAACCTCTCTGTTCCCCGTTCCCGTTGCCCATCCTGTGGACATAAGATCAGCGCTCTGGAAAACATTCCGGTTATTTCATGGTTATTTTTAAGAGGAAAATGTTCTGCATGCGGATCAGCCATCTCTATTCGATACCCTGTTATTGAATTGACAACAGCCCTGCTGTCCCTGTTAGTCGCCAGTATTTACGGTGTTCAGTGGTATACACTGGCAGGTATTGTTCTGCTCTGGGCATTAATTGCTTTGAGCATGATTGACTTTGATACTCAGTTATTACCCGATAATATTACTTTGCCTTTTTTATGGCTGGGTATTTTACTCAGTCTTACGGGTATTTCACCGATAAGTCTGGTCGATAGTGTCATTGGAGCCATGGCTGGATATTTGAGCCTGTGGACAGTTTATCAGCTTTTTAAACTGGTGACCGGCAAAGAAGGCATGGGCTTTGGTGATTTTAAGTTGCTGGCTCTTTTAGGTGCCTGGCTGGGCTGGCAGGCATTACCCATGATCCTTCTGCTTTCAGCACTGGTGGGTTCTATTGTCGGCATCAGTCTGATCCTTATTCTCGACCGGGACAAAAATATTCCTATTCCCTTTGGTCCTTATCTCGCCTCTGCCGGTTTTATTTCGCTACTCTGGGGAAAAGACATTCAGCAGGCTTATTTTAATTTTATGGGATTATAATGTTAAGTATTGCTCTTACGGGCGGTATTGGCAGCGGTAAAACGGCTGTAAGTGATATTTTTTATCAATTGGGTAAAGAACAGGGCTTAAAGCTGCTGGATGCGGATCAAATTGCCCGTTCACTTTTACAGGGCTCTCTTAATAACTCACCTTCCCAGGCTTTGATACAGGTAAGAGACTTATTTGGTCCCGATATTTTTCACTCTGGAGTGCTGGATCGAGCCCAACTCAGGGCTCTGGTTTTTAATTCCCCAAAACAGAAAAAAAAGCTGGAAAACATATTGCATCCACTGGTTTATCAGACAATTTTCCAGCAACTTGACAGTTACAGGCAACAGCCTGATATCAAAATGGTTATTAGCGCTATTCCACTATTGTTTGAAACGATATCTGTAACCGGACTGCAGCAATTTGATCGCATACTGGTTGTTGATGTACCCGAAGCCATACAAATCCAGCGCAGTATAGACAGAGATAAGAGTTCCAGGGAATTAATTCAGCAAATTATCAATAGTCAGACGGACAGGACCTCCCGCCTTGATCAAGCAGATGATATTATTGATAATTCAGGGGATCTTGAATACCTCAAATCTCAGGTTAAAAAGTTATACCACTTTTACCGTACAATATTAACAAAAGAATAAGGTGATTACTCAGCATGAATTACCGTATCTGCCTGCAGTGCCTGTATTTTCAGGGACGCTCAAGCACATCCCTGTGTCGCTTTATCTCGGCATCCTGCCTCCATAAACCCCGAAAATACAGGCACTGCAGGCAGATACTCTTTCGGAGTTCAATTATGCTAAATAGTTACAGAATAAGTTAACGAGAGATAAGTCACACAAATACTGCTTAATGGCATTGCAGAGCAATTGAAAGAGTTGCAAGCAACCTTTAGATATTGGACAATAGACATTTCAACCTGAACATTTCAGGTTAAACGCCTTGCAGACAGGACAACCTTGATCAGTGACTGATTCAACCATTTACGAGTTGCCTCTTAATGAACGGATCCGAACGCTATTGCGTCTTGAGTTTCTGTTTCAGCAGGCTCGATATTCCATGCGGGGCTATTCGGTCTGGGATAGTCGGGCAACCATCAGCCATATTCTGGACATCCTGAGTATTATGAGCCGAATTGACCTGCGTATGGAGCTAGTTAAAGAACTTGAGCGTCTATCCGCAGCGCTACTGGCCATCAGTGCCAGTCCCGGCGTTGATCCGGGCATTCTGGAAGACACTCTGAAACAACTCGACAGTTATATCAGCACCCTGCGAAGTAAGCAAAGCAATACTCAGGACAAACTGAATAATAATGAACTGCTTAAACTTATCCGTCAAAGGGATACCATACCGGGCGGCACCTGTGACTTTGATCTGCCTATCTATCATTTCTGGCTGAAACAGCCTGCCGAGCATCGGATAGAAATACTGGAAGCCTGGTTAATGCAGCTGGATGATTATCGTTTATCCATTAACCTCATCCTGAGCCTGCTTCGGGAAAGTACGATTCAAAGCCCCATCACTGCAGAACAGGGTTTTTATCAGCAATCGCTGGACACCAGCATTCCTTTTCAGCTGGTTCGTGTATTAGTACCAGCCGATGTGGATTATTTTGCCGAAATGAGCGGTGGGAAACATCGCTTCAGCGTCCGATTTATGAAACCTGTCTCTGGTGAACGCCCTGTTCCCTATACCGAAAATATTGATTTTCAGTTATCCTGTTGTGCGTTATAACTTAAAAATGGGGTTATTATGAAAAAACTACTGATTAAATGCCCGAGCTGTGCCAGAGAACACGATTACTATCAGTCAAAACCCTGGAGTCCTTTTTGTTCTGAACGGTGTAAATTAATCGATCTGGGAGCCTGGGCCAGTGAGTCTCATCGAATTAAAGGCGAATCAGTCACGCTTAAGAATGAAAACTTATCAAATGATGACACCGGTTTTCATTAACACGAGTCCGAGAACAGGGCAAGATGCTCACGTTCCCGGCAGTTACCATTTTAAATATTTTTATTTTGCCTGAAACAAAAACTCTGCCTGGTAT
>JALSUJ010000262.1 GCA_027071355.1 Gammaproteobacteria bacterium
CTTGAGGATAATCTTTTTCCTACAGAATCAGGGGGATAAAAATTATTTTTTAATCTGTGAATCAGATTCGCCATCAAGAATTTCAATAAGGCGGGGAATAAAGCGGGAAAGTTCGCCGGTCATTAAGTTAAAATCGGCATCAAAACGGGTAGCGGGATCTTCAGCCCCATCTTCAGCCGCCTGTTCAAGCAGTTCGTCAGAAAACTTAATGCGTTTAATACATAAATCATCCTGTAATAAACAATCGATACGATCATTCCAGTTTATGGCCAGACGGGTTACTTCCTTGCCATTGTTCAGATGTGTCTGAATCTCATGACTGCTCAGGTCCTGACGTTTACAGCGTATGATTGCGCCTTCCTCAGAAGACTCCTGCAGTTCACATTCATCTTTTATTTCAAAATCATCAGACAAGTTGTCACCTTTTAACCAGGCTGTCATTAAAGTGGCCGGTGAGGTAGTGGTTTTTAGCGGTACCACCGGCAGGCTGCCCAGTGTCTGGCGTAAAAATTCAATCAGTTCTTCGGCTTTATTGCTGCTCGCTGCATCGACTACGATAAACTGATTATCCTGATCCAGATAGGCATAGGTTCTTTTTGAGCGAGTAAAGGCTCTGGGTAATAAATCCAGAATCAGCTCATCCTTAATACTTTGTTTGTATTTGCCTACTGGACGGCGTCCGCTTTCACTTTGAATGCTGTCCAGTTTCTCATTTAAGGCATCGTTAATAACGCTGGCAGGTAAAATGCGTTCTTCCTGGCGACAGCAGATCATCGTTTTTTTTCCAATGCTATGAGTTAATAGTGTACTGTCAATAGCAGGATTATTTAAGGGGGCAACCCAGCCATAGGAAGAGGGCTGGGTCGAAGCACAGGGCTGAAATGATTTTTCGCTTAATTGCTGTTCAAGTTTGTCATCCGAAAGAGTAAAGGGTTTGGTAAAACGGTAGATTTTGAGATTTTTAAACCACATATAATGGAAATCCTGCCTGATAATTAATAATAATGGAGAAACCCTGAAACAGGTTCAGAGTTCAGGGAGACATACTTTATCACCAGTACATTATGATTTACAGTGCATGAATAACATTAGTCACCACTCCCCAGATATGCAGGGTTTCCTGAGGGGCAATATCAATGGGCTCAAAGTCATCATTTTCCGGCATTAATCGAACCAGATTATCTTTTTTATAGAGGCGCTTAACGGTCAATTCACCATCCACGGCGGCAATAACAATTTTACCATGACGGGCTTCAAGGCCGCGATCAACCACCAGAATATCATCAGGATGAATACCGGCATTAAGCATGGAGTATCCGGTCACCCGTACAAAGAAAGTCGTGGCAGGATCATGGACCAGATGTTCACTCAGATCCATCATGCCTTCAATATAATCATCTGTAGGAGCCGGGCAGCCGGCAGCTACCTTGCCGCCATACAGGGGCAACTGAAAGCCCCCAGAGTGGGCGTATTCCAGGATTTTATCCACCATACTGACCGGGACACGAATGGCTTTGGTAGGTTCAGCGTATTTTCCCGTTCCTTTAGGACGACCGGCACCGGCACGTTTACCACCTCGTGGCATAATCAATTCCTCTTAAAAATTTAGCTGTTTTAAATAGAATAATGTACTTTTATCAATATGTCTATTTATTTTTTTCAACTAATACAGGATAATATCGCATCCATTTCTACCCGCCTTAATGACAGGAACAGTATTTTGATATCAACAGCAAATTTAACGATTCAATTTGGTGCCAAACCATTATTTGAAAATGTCTCGGTAAAATTCAGCGATGGAAATCGTTATGGTTTAATCGGAGCCAATGGTTGTGGTAAATCCACCTTTATGAAAATTCTCGGTAATGACCTGGATGCAAGTAGTGGTACAGTTACCACTACTCCTGGAGAGCGGGTGGGTAAACTGCGTCAGGATCAGTTTGCCTATGAAGAATATAGTGTTATTGATACCGTTATTATGGGGCATGAAGAACTGTGGAAGGTCAAGGAAGAGCGGGATAAAATTTATGCCAGTCCCGAGATGTCTGAAGAAGATGGTATGCGGGTTGCCGATCTGGAAGTTCAGTATGGTGAAATGGATGGTTATACGGCTGAATCCAGAGCCGGTGAATTATTAATGGGGGTGGGTATTCCAGTGGAACAGCATTTTGGCCTTATGTCAGCCATTGCTCCGGGTTTTAAACTGAGGGTGCTGCTGGCTCAGGTACTGTTTTCTGATCCCGATATTATGCTGCTGGATGAACCCACCAATAATCTGGACATTAATACCATCCGCTGGCTGGAATCGGTGCTTAATGAACGCAACTGTACCATGATCATTATTTCTCACGATCGCCACTTTTTAAACAGTGTCTGTACCCATATGGCGGATCTGGATTATGGTTCCATTAATATTTATCCCGGTAACTATGATGAATATATGCTGGCAGCCACTCAGGCGCGTGAACGTCTGATGCACTCCAATGAGAAAAAGAAAACCGAGATGGTCGAACTGCAGAAGTTTGTGGAGCGTTTTTCTGCCAATGCCTCCAAAGCCAAACAGGCTACTTCCCGACGTAAACGGCTGGAAAAAATTCAGCTAGATGACATTAAAGTATCTTCTAGAAAAAATCCCTTTATCCGTTTTGAACAGGATAAAAAGCTTTATCGTAATGCCTTTGAAGTTGAAAACCTGAGTAATGGCTATGATGAACTATTATTTAAAAACCTGAATATGCTGGTGGAGGTGGGTGAACGTATTGCTATTATTGGTGCCAATGGTATTGGTAAAACTACTTTACTGCGTACCCTGATTCATGATCTGGAAGCCAAAACTGGTATTGTCAAATTTTCTGAAAATGCTGATATCGGCTATTATCC
>JALSUJ010000263.1 GCA_027071355.1 Gammaproteobacteria bacterium
GAAACAGAAAACGTAGAAACAGAAGAAGATCCATGGGCGGAGGCTATGAATGAGCAGGCTGAATCCGAAGCTGATACCTCTGCGGGTTTTGAAAATCTGGAAGACGAAGGCAGTTTGAGTGACGAGGAAATTAATCTGGAAGTTATTCTGGATGTTCCTGTTGATATTTCTATGGAAATAGGTCGCACCAAAATCAGCATTCGTAACCTGCTGAAGTTAAATCAGGGTTCAGTTATTGAACTGGACAGGCTGGCAGGAGAACCAATGGATGTACTGGTTAACGGGACTTTGATCGCTCATGGTGAAGTAGTCGTGGTTAATGATAAGTTTGGTATTCGACTGACGGATGTTATCAGCCCTGTAGAACGTATTAAGAAATTAAAATAATCTTGAATATTAAAACTTTTTTAAATCAGTGTATTAACGGCAAATATGCTATCGGGATAATTTGGCTGGTCCTAATACTGTTTTATCCGATACCTTTAATGGCTGAGGTTCAGGCATTAAACGAAGTACCACAAAATACAAATAATAGTCAGGTGGTATCAGATATTGTTATTGTTGACAGCAAACCACCTGAAACTTCAAAAGAGCAAAAAAATTTTTCCTTCTTTATGACGCAGAGAAGTAAACAGGAAAATTCAGTGGGTGATTCCAGTCAGGCGGTTAATGTATCATTAGGTCTTATTTTCATATTGCTGCTGATTTTTTCACTGGCCTGGTTTATGCGTAAAATGGGCTATAGTAATATTTCAGGCCAGGGTGATCTGAAAATACTGGCGACTTTAAACCTGGGTCAAAAAGAAAAAGTTGCACTGATTCAGGTAGGTAAACAGCAACTACTGATTGGCGTGACTGTAAATCAGATCAATACGCTGCATGTTCTGGATGAAATACTTGAAGCAGGAGATAGCGCTATGAATTCTAACACACAGGTTTCCAAAACCCGAGCTACTGATGCCGGTTTTGCGAAAAAACTGACGGAGTCTCTGAGTAAATTAACAAAGGTTAGTAAATAGACATGAAACAAAGTTCGGCTTTTTCTCGTGTTCTGCCACTGACAATATTGATAAGCATAATCCTGTTCAGTTTATTTTCAGGTGTGGTTTCAGCAGCACCGGCTGTCGATCTAATCACTATGACTCCAGGTTCTAATGGTGAGCAAAGCTATTCGGTGACCCTGCAGGCACTGTTCTTTATGACGGTCATTTCATTATTGCCCTCTATGCTGTTGATGATGACCTCCTTTACCCGAATTATTATTGTCCTGGCTATTGTTCGTCAGGCGACCGGCCTGATGCAGGCACCACCAGCACAGGTACTGGTGGGACTGGGCTTGTTTATGACCATGTTTATTATGGCTCCGGTTTTTGAAAAAATGTACAGTGATGGTATTAAACCGTATCTGGATGATCAAATTGGTATTGAAGTCGCTGTAAAAAAAGCGTCCAGTCCACTGCATGAGTTTATGCTGGCTCAGACACGGGATAAAGATCTGACCATGTTTACTGAAATAGCCGATGAAGGACCTTATCAGACATCCGCTGATGTACCATTTACCGTACTTATTCCCGCTTTTGTTACCAGTGAACTTAAAACGGCTTTTACTATTGGATTTTTAATCTTTATTCCATTTTTAATTATTGATCTGGTTGTTGCCAGTGTCCTGATGTCCATGGGGATGATGATGCTGTCCCCCTTAATTGTCTCCATGCCGTTTAAACTGATGCTGTTCGTGCTGGTGGACGGCTGGTCGATGATTATGGGGACACTGGCATCGAGTTATTATGTGTAAGAGCCAGCGTTCAGCGCTGAGCGTTTAGCGTTCAGAAAGAGCCAGAGCCAGAGCCAGAGCCAGAGCCAGAGCCAGAGAAAAATATAGAGAGTGTTTGTTTGATAAGAGTTATGTGTGATTTTAATCTTTTGCTCAGCGCTCAGCGCTCAATGCTGAACGCTATTACTCGGAGCTTTTTATGACCCCTGAATCTGTTTTAGACATCCTGCAGGGTGCTGTGTATCTGATTATTGTTCTGCTGTTGATTATTTTACTGCCGGCGCTGATTGTAGGCTTGATGGTCAGTATGTTTCAGGCGGCTACGCAGTTAAATGAACAGACCTTGACTTTTATTCCTAAGTTGCTGGTAACTTTTGCGATTCTGATGTTTGCCGGGCCGTATATGCTGGATCGAATAATGGAATATATGCATCAGATGTTTATTAATATCCCTATGTTTTTAAGTGGTGGTTGATCATGTTTTCCACTGAGGAAATTACTGCCTTTGTGGGGGCTTTTATCTGGCCGTTTATTCGCATCAGTGCCATGATGCTGGTGGCACCCCTATTTTCCTCCAAATCGGTTCCCATTCGTATCAGAGTACTGGCTTCCGTTGCTCTCTCTATAGTGGTTATTCCGGTATTACCCCCTTTGCCGCTAGTTGACTTTGTTAGTGGTGAAGCTCTGCTTATTGCCATAAATCAGGTGTTAATTGGTGCCATTATGGGCTTTGCCCTGCAGCTGGCCTTTAACCTGTTTGTGATGGCAGGTCATATTCTGGCGATGCAGGCGGGGCTGGGGTTTTCACTGATGAATAGTCCTCAGGACGGGATTCAGGTTACCGTGGTCGGACAGCTTTATCTGTTTCTGGCCACCTTATTATATCTGGCGATGGACGGGCATTTAATATTAATTCGTGAAGTATTAAACAGCTTTACCATTATTCCTGTGGCCACTAATGGAATTGCACCTGCCGGTTTCTGGATGCTGGTTAGCTGGGGGAGTGAAATGTTTCGCAGTGCAGTGATGATGGTACTTCCAGGTATTACCGCGCTATTAATGGTAAATGTCAGTTTTGGCGTGATGTCCAAGGCTTCACCACAGTTAAATCCCTTTTCAATTGGTTTTCTAATCACCATTATAATTTCCTTTGTTATTATTTATATTACTTTACCTACGTTGTGGCCCTATTTTATAAAGGTTATGGACTCCATCTTTTTACTCATCCAGAATATTCTGCAGCAAAGTGCTGCCTATAATGCAGGGATCCCATAATGGCTGAGAATCAGGACGGTCAGGAAAAGTCAGAAGACCCCACGGAGAAAAAGAAATCGGAGTCCCGCAAGAAAGGCCAGATCACCCGTTCCAAAGAACTGACCACTTTATTTATGCTGATCATGTCTATTGTGGGTATTATGATTTTTGCTAAAGATATGGTTGAAACCATTAGCGCCATTATGCGTAATAATTTTGCGGTGGAACGTGACACACTGTTTCATACGGGGCAGTTGTTTATTCACTTTAAAGGTGAACTGGCGGCCATGCTGTATTCGCTTTTGCCATTATTTATATTAATGGTCATTACCGCAATATTATCCAGTTCATTGTTGGGCGGTTTTAATTTTTCTTCAGAAGCCCTGCAACCCAAGTTATCTAAAATGAACCCTCTAAAAGGGATAAAAAAAATTTTTGGCACCAATGGTTTAATTGAGCTGGTCAAAAGTATTTTAAAACTGCTGTTATTAGGTAGTATTGCGGTTTATTTTATCTGGGCTGACCGATATGAAATTTATGGTCTTTCGGAAGAACCTTTTCCCGATGCTTTTATACACGCAATGAAGTTACTTTCCTGGCAGTTTCTGCTGGTTTCTCTGGGTATGATTGTGGTGGCCATGATTGATGTACCATATCAGATCTGGAGTAATCAAAAACAGCTAAAAATGACCAAGCAGGAAGTCAAGGATGAGTCTAAAAACTCGGATGGCAATCCTGAAATAAAAAGCCGTATCCGGCAGCTGCAGCGAGAAATGGCCATGCAGCGTATGATGGGTGATGTACCTCAGGCCGATGTTATTATTACCAATCCTACCCATTATGCGGTGGCTCTGCAATATGATACCGAAGGCTCAGGTGCTCCGGTTATGCTGGCTAAAGGTACCGACCTGGTTGCCCTGCAAATACGTAATGTGGCACAGGCTAATGATGTGCCGATCCTGGAAGCCCCCCCTTTATCCCGTGCAATTTATCATAGTGTGGAAATTGGTCAGGAAATCCCTGCTGGTCTCTATGTGGCGGTGGCGCAGGTACTGGCTTATATCTTCCAGCTGAAAAATGGTGAAGTGGATGAAAGCATGAAACCGGATCTGAATCACCTGCCCATACCACCAGAATTTAATTATTAAACTGGATTCTGTTGGCACACAATCTGCTAACTATACCTGTAATCGTCAAAAAACAGTCACCGAATGAATGCAGGGTAGTCATGGCCACAGCAGCAATTGATGTTAAATCTCAGGTTTCCAGTTTTATCCAGAGCGGATTAGGTACGCCGCTTTTATTAATGGGTATTCTGGCAATGGTTATCCTGCCTTTGCCTACCATCCTGCTGGACATGCTGTTTACCTTTAATATTACCTTTGCTCTTATTATTCTCCTGATTGTTGTTTATGCCAGAAAACCTCTGGATTTTGCATTATTTCCTACTGTTATTCTTATTGCTACCCTGCTGCGCCTGGCTCTCAATGTGGCTTCAACTCGGGTAGTGCTTTTACATGGCTATGAAGGACCCGATGCCGCAGGTAAGGTCATTCAGTCGTTTGGTGAAGTGGTGATTGGCGGTAACTATGCAGTGGGTCTGGTGGTATTTATTATTCTGGTGATCATTAATTTTGTGGTAGTGACCAAAGGTGCTGGACGGGTGGCAGAAGTTAGTGCCCGTTTTACACTGGACAGTATGCCCGGTAAGCAGATGGCTATTGATGCCGATTTGAATCAGGGGTTAATTGATCAGGAACAAGCCAAACAGCGACGTGAAGAAGTGACCCGGGAAGCAGATTTTTACGGTTCAATGGATGGCGCCAGTAAATTTGTACGAGGTGATGCCGTTGCCGGTATTTTAATTACTCTAATCAATGTGGTTGGTGGTTTTACCATTGGAATGCTGCAGCATGATCTCAGTGCGGCTCAATCAGCAGAATATTTTGTGTTACTGACCATTGGTGATGGTCTGGTCGCTCAGATCCCCGGTCTTATCCTGTCTACAGCGGCTGGCATTATGGTAACCCGTGAAAATCGTGAAGGGGATATGGGCGGTAAATTTGTTACCGATATGTTCAGTAAGCCTAAAACCCTGGGTATCACTTCCGGCATTATGGCTACTATGGGACTGGTTCCCGGTATGCCTCATCTGGCGTTTTTAAGTTTTGCGGCCTTAACCGGTTTTATGGCCTGGCGTAAAAAGCAGCATGAAACCACTGAACTGGAAGTTGTCCAGGAACAGCAGCAGGAACAACAGGAACTGGAAGCCGCTTCCAATGAGCTTAAGGAGCTTAGCTGGGATGATGTTATGCCCGTGGATGCCATTGGTCTGGAAGTGGGCTATCGCCTGATACCGATGGTGGATACCTCTCAGGGTGGTCAGTTAATGTCTCGTATTAAGGGCGTTCGTAAGAAACTGTCACAGGATCTGGGCTTTCTTATTCCTCCGGTACATATCAGAGATAATCTTGATTTAGCACCTAATGTTTATCGTATTGCTTTAATGGGCGTTTCTGTCGGGGAAGCAGAAGTACACCCCGAACATGATATGGCTATAAATCCGGGACAGGTTTTTGGTGAGATTAAGGGGATTAAAACTCAGGATCCGGCTTTTGGTCTGCCTGCGGTCTGGATTGAACAAAACAGCAAGGAAAATGCTCAGACTCTGGGTTATACCGTAGTAGATGCCAATACGGTTATTGCCACCCACCTAAGTCAGGTATTAAATGAAAACGCAGCGCAATTACTGGGCCATGAGGAAGTCCAGCAATTACTGGATCGTCTGGCCGTGTCCTCACCCAAACTGGTTGAAGATCTGGTGCCAAAAATATTGCCATTAAGTACCGTTGTTAAAGTATTGCAGAATCTGCTGGAAGAAAACATACCTGTGCGTGACTTTAAGACCATTATTGAGAGTCTGGCTGAATACGCACCGGTAACACAGGATGCCGGAATTTTGACAGCTCATGTCAGGGTGGCTTTGGGTCGATTTATTATCCAGCATATCAATGGCTTATCGAATGAATTACCGGTTATTACTCTGGAGCCATCCCTGGAACAGTTATTGCATCAGTCTATTCAGATGTCAGAAGATGGCGGTGGCATTGAACCTGGACTGGCAGAGCGGATACATCAGTCTCTGACTGAAAGCGCTCAGACTCAGGAAGTTAACGGCAGTCCAGCCATCTTGCTGGTTTCAGCTCAAATCCGCAATATGCTTATGCGGTTTGTTAAACATACTATACCTAATATGCATGTACTGGCTTATAACGAAGTACCGGATAATATGCAGATAAAAATAGTTTCTACGGTTGGACAGGGCTAATTAATTCTCTGCCGGCCAGTTAAAAAATAATACATAGTGTCAATAGAAGGTTACTGGATATGAAAATCAAACGTTTTTTTGCAGCAGATATGCGTGAAGCACTGCGTCAGGTCAAAGAAGAGCTTGGAGCCGATGCCGTTATTCTATCCAATAATAAAGTCAGTGATGGTATCGAACTGGTGGCGGCAATAGATTATGACGAAGAAGCCATAAAACGCCAGGCGGCGGACAGCAGAAATTCTTCAGCAGAGCATCGTTCTGTCGGAGCTTCGGCAACAGAGCCGGGGCTGACAAAAGCCAAAAAACGCTCAGTTTTTGCCAGAGTACGCAAACCATCTATAACAGAAAAACTTGAAGATGATATTAAGGATGATGTGATTCAGTTTAGTCATGCAAACTCTTCCTTTGCTGACAATCGTGTAGAAAATAGTGCAGAAAAAAGTGCTGAAAAAAGTATAGAGAATGAAGGCTTTGGTGCACTGTTAAAACAGGCCGGTGCTTCCAGAGAGCCCGCTAATGTTTATACCCGGCCTTCTGTTTATGATCGAAAGCAACCCTATATTTCAGATCTGGATACGCCTGAAACTGTCCGGCAGAACCGGTCACAAAATGCTGTAGAAGATTATCAGCATTTAAAAAGTAGAACAGCATCCCGACCTCAGGGAGGCAATACTCAGAGCAAGGTAACAGATCATAATGAATGGGAGCTGGATGACTTTTTTACTGATAGCGGCAATATTCGTAAAACCAGTGCTCAGGTTGGGAAAAAATCGGTTAAATCCAGGAACAACAATAAGCCTGCTACTGAAAAAGTGGAATGGTTGAAGGATCCGGCTTTGACTTCCATGCAGGAAGAAATCAGATCCCTTAGAGGTATTCTGGAAAATCAGCTTTCCGGTCTGGCCTGGGGGGACTTTGCCCGACGTCATCCTCATAGGGCAGAGCTATTATCGCGTCTGTATCGCCTGGGGCTGAAATCTTCTTTAAGTGAAACCCTGGTCAAACAGCTGGGTACAGATGATTCCCTGGAAACCAGCTGGCGACAACTGCTGACGCTGATTGCCCGTAATATACCGACTACCGAACAGGATTTAATTGATGATGGCGGCGTCATTGCTCTGGTCGGTCCTACCGGTGTGGGTAAAACAACCAGTATTGCCAAACTGGCGGCTCGTTTTACCTTAAAATACGGTGCCAAAGAACTGGCACTGGTAACCACGGACAGTTATCGTATTGGTGCTCATGAACAGCTGAAAACCTATGGTCGTATTCTGGGGGCACCGGTTTATGTGGCTGATGATGAACAGGATTTAAAACAGATATTATCCCGTCTTGAGGATAAAAAACTGGTATTAATTGATACCGCAGGAATGAGTCCCAGGGATATCAGACTGGCTCAGCAGCTGAGCATGCTTAGACGCAGTTATTCCAGCATTAAAGTACTGGCTGTACTTTCTGCGGCTTCTCAGACTATGGCAATGGATGAAGTTATAAAAACCTTCAATGCTCAGGAGTTAGATGGCTGTATTGCCTCTAAAGTGGATGAATCTACTTCCATCGGAGGAATAATTTCAATTCTTATTGAGAATCAGCTGCAACTCAACTACATTAGTGATGGGCAGAAAGTTCCTGAAGATATACATCAGGCAAATACTAAAGATTTTCTAAAACAGGCTCTGGAGATGGTTCGTCAGCACCCGGTACAGGTAAAAACCGATGAGCTGGCAATGTCCTATTCGGCTGGAGGTCTGTCCCATGCATTTGGCTAGTATTGATACAGCCATTACTAGAACACAATTCAGTGAAGTGGCTCCGGTCTCTTATAGAGAATCCAGTAGCGGGCGGCCAGCTGATCAAGCAGAAGGTTTACGACGTATGACTCAGGGTCGTCCAGTCAGAGTAATTGCAGTCAGCAGCGGTAAAGGCGGGGTGGGTAAAACCAATGTGTCAGTTAATCTTGCCATGGCCTTATCAGCAACCGGAAAAAAAGTAATGATACTGGATGCCGATCTGGGGCTGGCTAATATTGATGTTTTGCTGGGATTGCATCCAAAACTTAATATATCGCATGTTTTAACTGGTGATTATGATCTCTCAGAGATTATTGTAGAAGCACCCGGCGGCATTAATATTATTCCGGCAGCATCCGGTGTCAGTAGTATGGCATCGCTCAGTGATGTAGAAAATGGTGGTATTATCAATGCCTTCAGTGAGCTGGAAAATGAACTGGATGTACTAATTATTGATACCGCTGCAGGTATTGATCGAAGTGTGGTCAGTTTTTGCCGGGCATCTCAGGAGGTCATTGTGGTTGTATGTGATGAACCCTCCTCTATTACCGATGCTTATGCACTAATTAAGGTTTTAAATAAAGAACAGGGGATAAATCGATTTCGAATCCTGCCGAATATGGCCCATGATATGAAAGAAGGACGTGAGTTATTTAATAAAATACTCAAGGTTACGGATCGATTTCTGGATGTATCACTGGATTTTCTGGGAGCCATACCGTTTGATATGTATTTAAGAAAATCCGTTAAAAAACAAAGTGCAGTCACCCTGGCATATCCAAGAAGCCCTTCTTCTCAGGCCTTTAATATGGCGGCACAAAAAATTAATAAATGGCCTCTGCCGAAAAGGGCAGGGGGACACCTTGAGTTTTTTGTTGAACGTCTAATCAGTTCAAACCAGGGTTAAAGAATGGTCGTGGGGATGCGGTGATGAGCCTGACAATGAAAAAAGCGGAAATTTATAAGCAGATCCAGAAACAGGATACAGTTGATAAACATACACCACTGGTAAAGCGAATTGCCTATCATTTAAAAAGTCGTCTACCAGCCAATGTTTTACTGGATGATATGATCCAGGCCGGGATGATTGGTCTGCTCGAAGCCAGTAGAAATTATGACCCCTCTCAGGGGGCCAGTTTTGAAACTTATGCCAGTATTCGTATCCGTGGTTCCATGTTGGATGAAATCAGAAAAAATGACTGGGCTCCTCGTTCAGTACATCGTAATAGTCGTCGGGTTGCTGAAGTCGTGCGTCAGATTGAAAATGAGAAAGGTCGGGATGCACGTGACAGTGAAATTGCAGAAGCGCTGGATATTAACCTGGATGAATATAATCATATCCTGCAAGATGCCAGTGGTCATAAAATATTAAGTTTTGAAGATATTGGGGCCGGTGATGAATCAATACTGGATAATATCCCTAATCCACAAAGCAGTATTCTTGACGGTTTGCAGAAAGATGATTTAAATGCGCATATTGCTCAGGCTATAGCCGGTCTGCCGGAAAGAGAGCGGATGGTTATGGCATTGTATTATGCTGAAGAATTAAATCTTAGAGAAATCGGTGCCGTAATTGGTGTCAGTGAATCACGTGTTAGTCAAATACACTCTCAGGCGATTATCCGGCTCCAGTCCCGCCTTTCAAAATAAACAATCTGTTCGTCATTTTCTGCCAGATTTCCCTGCCAGTAGCGGGCTTATGAGGCTTTTTTTTATAATTCCAT
>JALSUJ010000264.1 GCA_027071355.1 Gammaproteobacteria bacterium
GGACTGCGATATTATTCAGGGTTATTTAATTAGCAAACCTGTGCCGATTAAACAGCTGGAAGAATTTCTGGCTAATGAAGCTGAACATATCCACTCGTTATTAGAGCGCTTATAAATTTCTCTGCCTGAAACAGACAGGCATAAAAAAGCCTTCGCCATTAATGACGAAGGCTTTTTTCATACACGATATTAAACAACCGTTAATGTAGTACTTGCCGTACCCACTGCTTTGCCATTACGAATATCACGATATTCAATACTGGCCGTATATTGACCGGATGACGGCATGGTTACCAGCAGATCATAACGCTCACCTGCGCAACACAGCTGTTCGGTGGTTGTATAAGGCACGGCCAGCGGACGACCATCGGATGCAATCACTTCAAACTGCAAGCCACCCAGGCGAATAATACCCGGTAAATAACTGGTACCATTCACCCGGATTAATACCTTTTGTCCTGCACCGGCACTAATTGCTGTTGTGGGGTCCGTCAGGGTATTGGCACCATCTTTACCATTGATCATAAAATAGTTGGGACGGTAGCGTTGCAGCACAGCACCACCCATGCCGCCGCCACTGTGCCAGGTGGAATCAAAGGTCGTCAGCTGCCAGATATATTCCTTATCAAAGCTCGGACCATTATCCCATACCTGATTGGTACTGCCATTAGTGGGGCGAATAATCACCGTACCGAACATACCCATCTCAAAATGCTTGTGGGTATCCACATGGCAGTGATACATATAAGTACCCGCATGGGGCGCGGCAAAGGTATAGGTGTAGGAATTAGCATTACCCTGACCTCCCACCGCAAATGAAGTCGCCGGCACACCATCGTTTTGCTGATCCACATCCAGACCATGAAAATGGATGGTATGCTCCATCATGGAGCTTAAGGTTACTTCAACAATTTCACCCTGATTGGCTTCGATGACCGGGCTGGGCACGGTGCGATCACCATTAAAGCCATTGCCGAAATACCAGGTGCGAATAGAAGCGCCATCGGCCATGGTGGTGCTGCCATTCATTCGAGCGCTAAGCGATGTAGGGGCGCGTAGATAAGTAAAGGTGCGACCACCAGTGGTACCGCCTGTGCTGCCACCACCTGCGCTACCACCACCGCCGCCACGACGACCACCCATACCCATCATTTTTACTTCTTTCAGTTCAAACATGTTTGTTCTCCTCGATATTCTCTAAATATGCCGTGTTCGCAATGGATTAGGACGCGCTCATTAAAATGAGGCCGCCATTGGGGTACACGCCGCCGGCAGTAACACCGGGCACATAATGGGTATGTAGCGGGAAGACACCGGCCTGAGCCACCGGCAGAATCACATCAACACAGGAGGACAGTTCAAGCTGAACCGAATCTTTTTCAATTACCGAGGTTTCCACAAGCCGGTCACGGGTGGCCACGTTGACATGGTAACCATGGAAGTGCATGGGGTAGGTAATACAGCCGCCATTAATAAAGCGAATCCCCACATTCTCACCCACATTCATGGAAACCAGTGTGTCACCGGCGGTTGTGGTATCCGGAAAACTTAAGCCGTTAGCAAAGAAATAATTCGGCTCATAGCTATTCATATCGTAGCTGCCGCCACTGGCAACTGCCGCATTCAAACGATCATCCAGTTCACTCATAAACAGGGTGTACTGGCGATCAAATGCCGGACCATTTGCATACAGTGTATTGCTGCCGTCAGCTGGCATAACCACCATGGGGCCAGCCAGCCCCATCGCCTTGCCGATTTCACCATTGACGCCATCGGTATAGAAATAGCTGCCGGCTGCCGGTGCAGTAAAGCTGTAAGTACGGGAAGCGCCGGGTGCAACTGAAGGGGTATTACCCATTACACCGGGAATCACAAAATTAATGGCACGATCCAGATTATTGCTTACCGTTACATTGACCGCATCACCTTCATTCACCACCAGGCCAGAAGTTAAAGCACCAGGACCGCTACCATTTGCATCATTAAACTGCCACACATAAATGGAAGTCCCATCAACCATGGTTTTGTAGGTACCTTCAGCGGTCAGGTTGATATTATTGGTGGCCGCCAGAACCGGCTTTGAATTCAGGACCGTCAGACCTGATAAAGCAAAGGCTGCCGAACTGGCAAATCCAGATTTAAGAAACTCTCGTCTTTTCATGGATGCATCCTCATTTAATGTTTTTAATATTTATACAGCTATAAAGGCATGCCTTTAGCCGCTATACCAGTGCTTCCTGCGCATACAACGATGCGAAAAAAATCGCCCATCAAGGTATCAGAGTGATTTAGTCGTTCCTGGAATCAGAGAGAGGATATTTATCTGAAGAAGGGGGGGGATTTACTGTGCTAAACACTGCATATCTAAAATTCAAACCCGCTTTCATGAAATACCACGCTCATGACATGGACTAATATATATCAGGGTATACCCTTATGATCACGCACTTTTAACGTATAAGAAGCGGGGTTTTGATTTAAATCAAATAAAAACCGTATAGAATCTATTTAATATTTTAAAAACCAGATGAATGTGGTAATTGCAAGACAACAAAACCGGGGATGCGCGGCCTTAATATTAAGGCCACAACTATTTGAAATTAATAGAAAAACCAGAAAGCTCCGGGTGGAACCTTAGCAAGATAAATCAGCAATACTTGCGTGAACATTATTGATTTATGAAAAATACTGTCGATATTTATGTATATAGGCAATTAAACGCAAAAAAATTATAAATTAACGATAAAGCTCAAGGCATTCAGCCCCCTAGTCCGCCTCAAGAGCCAGCAGCATACGCACCAGCTCCGGCAAAGAGCCGGCCTGCATTTTTTCCATAACCCTGGCACGGTGTACCTCTACCGTTTTAACGCTA
>JALSUJ010000265.1 GCA_027071355.1 Gammaproteobacteria bacterium
GTCTTAAGTCAAGGCATAAGTTGCACAAATCCTGGTGTTGTCAGGAATGAGTGTCTTTTATAATGTTTGTAAGAGTTGTTCCATTTCAAGCACGGAAATCGGTTTACTGAAAAAATAACCCTGGGCATAATCACACTTCAATTGTGTCAGGCTTTCAAGCTGGCCTTCTGTTTCTACTCCTTCTGCGACCACCTTTAATTTTAAGGCATGAGCCATGGCAATAGCGGCATTGATCAATTCACGGTCAGCATGATCGGTAGTAATATCACGTACAAAACTTTGATCAATTTTAAGTACATTAAATGGATAGCTGCGTAAATAGCTTAAAGAAGAATAACCGGTACCAAAGTCATCCATAGCCAGACTGATTCCGAGTTTATTGAGCCTGATTAAAGCCTGTTTGATAAAACCATGGCCACTGAGCAAGACGCCTTCTGTTATTTCCAGTTCCAGAGTCTGTCTGGGGACACCGGAGTTTTGCAGTAGTTTTTCAATACGATTAACCAGCTCAGGATCTCTGAATTGACGGGGAGACAGGTTGACCGCGATATGAAAGTCAGAATAATAACTACTTTGCCAGTGGGCAACTTTGTTCAAAGCCTCTGTTAAAACAAATTCTCCAATTGGAACAATTAAACCGGTTTGTTCAGCAATAGTAATAAATTCTGCTGGAGAAATAGGACCCAGTTTGTGATTATGCCAGCGAAGCAAAGCTTCAGCACCAATAATGCGGCGGGTTTCAATTTTAATTTTAGGTTGATAATAAACTTCAAACTCATTTCGTTCTAATGCGCCATGAATTTGTTCCTCAAGTTCCAGTCGACGGGATGTCTGGTGATTCATTTCCTGGGTAAAATAGGAATAGGTATTACGCCCCAGATCTTTGGCATGATACATGGCAGAATCTGAACTCTTTAGTAACGTCAGAGTATCGGTTCCATCATCTGGATATATGGCAATACCAATGCTCACAGTCATGATTAACTCTCGATTGTTTATATGAAACGCCTGCTGAAGTACCTGTACAATATTTTCTGCAACCGGCTGAGCATCAGAGGCGCAGGAGAGTTCTCCCAAAAGGACAATAAATTCATCGCCACCCAGTCGGCCAACGGTATCTTCTGAACGCACAATACCCTGTAATCTCCGGGCGGTTTCTATTAATAATTTATCACCTGTATCATGACCCAATGTATCATTCACTTTTTTAAAATCATCCAGATCCAGAAACAGCACTGCAACCACATGGCGATTACGCTGGGCATCCTTTAATAACTGAGTCAATCGATCGAGGGATAAAAACCGATTGGGTAGTTCCGTCAGGTTATCAAAATGAGCCTGATGCTCAATAATTTTCTGTGCATTTTTAAGCTCGGTAAGATCCAGCACAGTCCCTAAAGATTCAATGGGATTTCCTTCCACGTCATACAGGGTTTCACCTCGCTCATTTACATATTTTACCCGTCCGTCCGACATTAACAGTCGATGCTCGATATCATAACTTTGTTTATTAAGTACAGAGTCTGAGAATGCTCTCGTGACCCACTTCCTGTCTTCTGGATGAATGCGTTCAAGAAAGGCTTCGTAACTGGCTGCAAACTGATTTGGGTCAATTTCAAAAATACGGAACACTTCTTCAGACCAGCTTAAATGATTGTTAATTAAATCCAGTTTCCAGTTACCCAGATGAGCGACTGCCTGGGCACGTGCCAGGGTATTCTGGCTTTCTTCCAGGGCAAGATTCTTAATGGTTAACTCAGTTTCAACAAATTCCCTGTTTTCATGCATTAGCACAATCAGCCAGGCGGCCACCAGAGATATCATAGAAAGAATAAAGAACAGATTAATATAGGAACTTTGAATGGCCTCAAGCTCAATAGGGCTAAAACTGCTGGCCCGTATGATATAAGTTGTCCAGAGAACAAAACCCAGTCCGGTTAACAGGCTTAAAAGCACCCAGAAAAAACCCGCCAGTCGATTCAGGAAAGCTGAATCAATATGTGTTTTAAACAAAGCCTGCAAAAATTGTACTGATTTTTTCTTTAGACTGAATTCAGGTTTATTTTTACAGCAATCATGGCATCGGGATTCCAGTGAACAACAAAGCGAACAAATATTGGTATTATATAGACTGCACTCTGCCATATCCCGGGTATCGTATGTCATCCCACATACGCCGCAAATATACGTACTCTGTGCATTAAATCCTGTTTTTTCACGGGCAATATAGTATTTACCATGAGTTAGCCAGGCAATTAAGGGTGAACAAAATAGCGCAACTACAAGCGCAATAATAGCTGAAAAAGCTTGTGCCATATTCCCTAATAAACCAGAAAAGGCAATAAGAGAAATGACAGAAGCAATCAGGCTGCTAAAGATACCCACGGGATTAAAATTAAATAAATAGGCTCGCTTGAATTCAATTAAGGGAGGACTGAGTCCCAATGGTTTGTTAATAACAAGATCTGCAACAATAGTGGCAATCCAGGCTATTGCAATATTGGAATACAGTCCCAGAATGGACTCCAGTATTTCAAAAACACCTAACTCCATTAACAACAAAGCAATGGCGATATTAAAAACAACCCAGATGACCCGTCCGGGATGAGCATGAGTGATACGAGAAAAAAAGTTTGACCAGGCCAGAGAACCTGCATAGGCATTGGTTACATTGATTTTAATTTGTGAAAGTATGACAAAGAAAAAGCTGACACTTAAGGCAATTTCGGGATTGTCAAAAACATATTCATAGGCAATGTTGTACATATGAATAGGCTCTCTGGCTTCCATTAATGAGGCTCCACCCAGTAGCACTAATGCGGCCAGCAGCATGCCGCCAATTTGTTTGAAAAAACCCAGGATAATCCAGCCTGGTCCTGCAAAAATAACCGCTGTCCACCACTTAATACGATTTTCTCTGGTCTTGTCAGGCATAAATCGTAAATAATCAACTTGTTCACCAATTTGTGCTATTAACGATAGTGAAATGCCAATGGCAAATCCAAAGTAATAAAAAGAAAATTCTGAACTATTATTTACACTACCTTTGAAATGGAAAAAGGCATGAAGTAACTGGGGTTCTTTTGTTAAAATCAGAATAAAAGGCAATATCATTAGAAACAGCCAGACGAACTGAGTGTATTTCTGTAAACGATGGATGGCCGTCATACCATAAAAAACAATGGGTAATATAACTATGGAGCTGATTGCGTAACCAATAGACAAGGGTATTCCGGTGTATAAAAGTAACGCCTGTGCCATAATAGCGGCTTCCAGTGCAAAAAAAATAAAGCAAAAAGAGGCATAAATTAACGAAGTAAAAGTTGAGCCAAGATAACCAAAACCAGCCGCTCGGGTGAGTAGATCAATATCGATATTGTATTTGGCGGCATAATAACAAATGGGAAAGCCCATTAAAAAAATAATTATAGAAGCAGTTAAAATGCCCCAAAATGCGTTTTGAAAGCCATAATTAATCGCAATAGTGGCGCCAATTGCCTCAAGAGCAAGAAAGGAGATACTTCCAATAGCTGTATTCGCTACCAGAAATTCCGACCATTTACGAAATTCTGCAGGAGAATATCGTAGTGCAAAGTCTTCCATGGATTCTGTGGCAACAAATTGATTGTATTTCCGCCGGATACTTTCAATATTAGTGCTGGAATCAGTTTTAATAGCCATAAGATTGTATGCGCATACCTGTTTTCTTAAAATTATATTGGCCCACGCCATAAGCTTAATTTAAAATTGTATATCAAAAGAACGGTTCTTTTGCTATACAATAGCATAGATAATGCAATATAAAATGTAAGCACTCAAGCTTGAACTTAGTTATTCGGTGGTCCACAGGGCTGTGTGGTTATGAAAAAACCAGGAA
Source organism: Gammaproteobacteria bacterium (assembly GCA_027071355.1). GTDB lineage: Bacteria > Pseudomonadota > Gammaproteobacteria > GRL18 > GRL18 > JANELJ01. The sequence continues at coordinate 3,878 of JALSUJ010000265.1, forward strand.
AGGCATGAACCAGAAAAGAAATCCGGGTGTTTCCCGTAAGGAGCGTTTAGCAGATGATGGGTTGATTCGGCTTGAAAAACATCTGAAAAACGGCTCACCTATGACTCAAGTAGTGCTGGAACGTCCCCGAAAATACAGGCCCTGCAGGAAGATACGGTAATTTATGCTGAATAGTTACAATTTATCAATAACTTATAAGAGTAATAATTGTAGTGACGAATTTATTCGTCTATTTATGGATGGACACTAATTAGTTCTGGTATGCACTGCCGGAGCAAGGTAAAATAAGCATCTGTTAATATATGCTGTCAGTGCCCCTTATCTTTTTAGGCAGATACGGTAATTTAAGCTGATATAGTTTACTACTATGATCCTTATTTTAATGGAATCCGATGCTTTGCACCGTGCGGATAAAGGCGAACTGCCGGATAGTATGGTAGAAAAATATCCGCTTCTGGCTGATGTTATAGTCATAGAAAAATAAACTGGAGCTCTGTTATGGTTAATGCAGTTTATCCCGGTACCTTTGATCCCATCACCAATGGTCATATTGATATGGTGGTGCGGGCGACTAAAATGTTTGAGCGAGTCATTGTTGCGGTGGCAGATAGTACCGGCAAACAGCCTTTATTTAATTTACAGGAACGAGTGGATTTAGCCGCCAGGGTACTCAGTGATTTACCGGGTGTAGAGGTCATAGGTTTTAATACTCTCCTGGTGGACTTTGCAAAAAAACACCATGCCAGTGTTATATTAAGAGGTTTACGAGCGGTATCAGATTATGAGTATGAATTTCAGCTGGCCGGTATGAACCGCAATCTGGCACCGGACATTGAAACGATATTCTTAACCACTGATGAACATTATGCTTTTTTGTCTTCCAGTCTGGTGAAAGAGGTCGCTCGACTGGGGGGGGATGTGGCAAAATTTCTACCAGCACAAGTAATAGCTGAAATAAAACGAAAATTAGGTTAATATATCGACCCAGATTGGGTGGACAGCGTTCAAATTGTCCTTTTTTTACAAAGGGATATTGAGGGGGAACCTGGTAAAACCAGTTTTCAGTAAAGCAACTGAAATATAAAAGCCGAAAGACTTTGTTTCAGTTAATAACTCATTAATTTTTTAGATTATCTATTTTGGAGGTTTCCAATGGCGTTATATATCACTGATGAATGTATTAACTGTGATGTGTGCGAACCCGAATGTCCCAACGAAGCTATTTATATGGGTGAAGAGATTTATGAAATAAATCCCGATCTCTGTACCGAATGTGTCGGTCATTATGATGAGCCTCAATGTGTAGAAGTTTGCCCGGTTGACTGTATTCCTAAAGATCCGGATCATGAAGAATCCGCAGATGAACTAATGGAAAAATACAAGAAACTGACCGGTGGCTAATATTAACGGCACTTGTCTGAATATAATATGTGTTTAAGAAAAAGCCCCTTAAATAATAAACTGTTTAAGGGGCTTTTTCTTTTTTGGGGGAAAACCAGTGAACCAACAACTTAACGCTTTTATTCTGATATTCTGCAGCCTGTTGAGTATAAACAGTCTGGCTCAGACACCGCCGCAGGCTGCAATTGCAACGGCACATCCGCTGGCAACTCAGGCCGGTCAAAAAATTATACTGCAGGGCGGTAACGCTTTTGATGCGGCGGTGGCTATTACGGCGGCACTAGCCGTAGTGGAACCGTATAGTTCAGGACTTGGAGGTGGCGGTTTCTGGCTGCTTCGGGATGCTCAGCACAATAAAATCCTGATGCTTGATGGCCGGGAAACAGCCCCTGCCAGAGCGCATCGTGATATGTATCTGGATAAGGACGGCCATTATATTGCCGGGAGTTCTGTCGACGGTGCTCTGGCCGCAGGGATACCGGGCACAGTTGCGGCGATGGTGCATTTATCCGCGCAGTATGGTGTACTACCCTTAAAACAGGTTTTACAACCGGCTATACAATATGCAGAACAGGGGTTTCCGGTGACAGAACATTATCAAAAGATGGCGGCTTTTCGGCTGTCACTACTGCAGAGTCAGCCGGAATCAGCGCACATTTTTTTACACAATAACCAGGTGCCGGAAATCGGCTCTCTGATCATTCAAAAAAATCTGGCAAATACCCTTAAACGGATTGCTGAACAGGGCCGTGCCGGCTTTTATCAGGGGCCTATAGCAGACAGGCTGGTTAATTCAGTTAAGGCGGCAGGTGGTATCTGGCAACTGGACGATTTAAAAAATTATCAGATTAAGCTGCGTCAACCGATAGTCTTTAAATATCAGAATATGAAAATCAGCTCAGTTGCACCACCTTCTTCAGGGGGGATAGCCCTGGCCACTATCTTGCAGATATTGCAAAACTATAAGCTCAATACTCTGGATGAAGTGAGCAGAACCCATCTGATAGTGGAAGCCATGCGTCGTGCCTACCGGGATCGGGCGGAATACCTTGGAGACAGTGATTTTACCGGGGTACCGGTTCAACGGCTAACAAGTCCCAGATATGCTCAGGAACTGGCTAAAAGTATTCAAATGAATAAAGCCACGCCAAGTACTGATTTGCCGGCTATCACACACCGCTCAGAAGGGCAGGATACCACTCATTTCTCGGTACTGGATACTCAGGGTAATATGGTTTCTGCCACCATGAGTATTAACTATCCTTTTGGATCAGGCGTTACGGCCAAAGGCACCGGGATCTTACTCAATGATGAAATGGATGACTTTTCAGCGTTACCAGGAACACCAAATGTCTATGGGCTGGTGGGCGCTCAGGCCAATGCTATTGCAGCGGGCAAACGACCCTTGTCCAGTATGAGTCCCACCATTATTGAAACCGGGCAGGGTTTTGCCCTGCTAGGTACACCGGGCGGCAGCCGTATTATCACTATGGTATTGCTGGGGATCCTGACAATGGAACAGACACCTGAAACGGAGCAATGGGTGAGTCGTCCCAGGTTTCATCACCAGTATCTACCCGATAAAATATTCTATGAACCAGAGGCACTGAGTAGTGATGTGATTAGGAAGCTGGAGCAAATGGGGCATCATACAAAACAGCTGGATGGTACTTATGGCAATATGCAGGCGGTCAGCTGGAATTATAAGAACGGGGTACAGGCCGCTTCAGACCCCAGAGTAGAGGGCGAAGCCATTGTATTTAAGGTACCGAAAAAGCCGCATTAAATTTTTCTTATTGTGGATGGTCTTGTGGCTAGTATTGTTAACGGCCGGCTGTTCTGAGCCCGAGACGGATGACTTTATGATCCGCCAGCAGATAAACCGTCTGCAGGAGGCTATAGAGGATCACAGCAGGGGGGATTTTATGGCGATAATTGATCAGGACTATCAGGACCGTTTAAATCCTGATCGCAAAGCTCTGCAGAGAATGCTGCTGGGCTTTTTTTTACGTTATAGGGATATTAGCGTACTGGTGACCCATAGCGCTATTTCAATTCAGGCTATTCGTGCAGAAGTCGTATCACAGGTAGTCATTTCCGGAGGACAGGGGATTATTCCAGATAACGCGCGCCACTATCAGGTTACCAGCTGCTGGAAAAAAGTATCCGGTGAATGGTTATTAAATTGTCTGGAATGGCAATAAAAGCAGCGCCAAAAAGAAAGCCCCATTGTTTCCAATGGGGCCAAAATGTTTTCTTACTGATTGGTACCAACACATTAAAAAGTACAAACAGCAAATGGTTAATGCTTATGAGCCTTTAAATAATACGAGTAAGGAGATCGCACCACTTTAAATTCTCTAACCGTAAAATATCAAACAATATTGGAGAGTAAGTAATATTGCTCAACTTTACATACTTTATATGTAGCATTAACCATGCCAGTTTTGTTTGATTGCTAAAAAACTGTAAAATCAATAACATATGATTTGTGCGTTTATTTCGCTCAACTTTAAAAACGTGAAATATCAATGATGACGTGAAATATCGTGCCTTTTGTCGCGTGATATATGGCATGCAGGTTTATTCACCATGCAAGTTCATTAGTGGTGAGGTTATCTCACTAGAGATGAGATTATAATCATTAGAGATGAGATTCGTAGAATATTCAGTGTTATTTCACTATGTTTGTATGATTTTTAATTATTGTCTATTACTTCATCCATAATATTCCTAAATTTGCCTTGAATATATCTTAATAAATAATTAAACTAAAAACGCTCTTTAGCGTTTGGGCTCTTATTCTGTTGGAAGCTAGCCTGGTCGGGCGTTTAGCCAGACACAAACTTATTGTGCACATTTAGGTTGCGATAGAAAACTGTCTACCGCTCCTTCGTGCCTTAGGAGCGGTAGACAGTTTTCTATCGCCCCCTTAGAGTAAAGAGTGCAATAAAACGGGTGTGTTATTACATCCGTTTTCCTTTGCTGCAAGGATAGTTTAAGTGAGTGTAGAATATGAAGATGCTTTAATTGCCCAATTTGGTGAATTAGATGTCAATAATTTTCGCATTATTCTATCAGAACCTAAATTATTTTTATGTGGTGGTGAAATTAATGCTTCATCCAAGATTCCCCCAAGTTTTAGAGACAGGCTTTTAAGTCATACGGCAGCTCATGATGCTGACTTTCATGAATTATTTGTTCTTGCTGAAACTTTCAAAGATTATTTTAAGGAAAATCTTTATACTGATCTGCTGCTTTTTGAAGATGATATTGCCAATATCTCTACATTAGTAATTATATTCCTTGAGAGTCCAGGCTCACTAGTTGAGTTGGGTTTGTTTTGTAATAAGCCACATATTTACAAAAAACTTCTGATAATAGCCCCAAATGATGAACTAAAAATTAAAGATTCATTTATTTATCTAGGGCCACTAGAATTTATCAGGAAGAAGGACAATTCTTCTGTGCTCGTATATCCTTGGCCAGATAAGGATATACAAGATTATGAGGATGGAATTTTATATGACTTATGTACTCATATTCGCCAAAAACTTGATAATCAGAAACGTAAATCACAAAAATTTACAAATAAAAATTCTGGTCATATTGCATTACTAATATGTGAGGTCATAACCCTTAGCTACCCAATTCTGTTGGGAGAAATTGAGTTAGCTATGGAAGCCATGGATATAGATTTAAAGCCAAGTGAAATATCTCGCTATCTTTATTTGCTTATGAAGCTTGAGCTTGTAGAACAATTGGAATATAGCAATCACAATTATTACTTACCAACAGATAAAGACCAAAGAACAATTATTTATGGAAAAACAAAAACAAATAAAGTACTAGAGGCATCTAAAATTAGAATGAGTATAATGCAATCCTATGTTTTATCAAAAGATATTCAGTCTAGTAAACGTCAATATGCACTTAAACAAATAATTAAAAAGTTGAAGGGAGATACAAAGTGACATTTTTGCAGCTTCTTTCTGATACATTGTTTATGGATGAAAAAGATATTTTTCTATTCTCTGTTACTGCACCACACAGATATAAAAAATATGAAATAAATAAACGTAATGGTAAGGGCAAAAGACTTATTGCTCATCCATCTAAAGAATTAAAATTCATACAAAGACTTATTGTTGCTCATTTACAGGATTTTTTGCCTATCCATGAACGTGCCTTAGCTTATAAAAAAGGTAAAAGTATAAAAGATAATGCTCAAATTCACCTTCATACAAAATATTTATTGAAAATGGATTGTAAGGATTTCTTTCCAAGTATAACTCCAAAATTATTTTTTGAAGTATCTCAAAAAGCAGGTATATCATTTAATGATAAAGACAAGAAGCTATTATCAAACATTCTATTTTATAAATTAAAGCGAAATAGCCCTTTACAATTGAGTATTGGTGCTCCAAGCTCACCATTGATTTCAAATTTTATAATGTATTTCTTTGATGAAGAAATAAAAAAAATATGTGTTCAAAGGAAAATAAATTATACGAGATATGCTGATGATCTAACTTTTTCAACA
>JALSUJ010000266.1 GCA_027071355.1 Gammaproteobacteria bacterium
CAACAGGAAAAAGAGCGGGCAGAACGAGAACGACGCAGTAAAGGTATCGTCAATAAATACGTGGCTCTGATTGCCCAGAAAATTGAACGCAAATGGCGGCGGCCTCCGGATACAGCGCATAAATTTCAATGTAAAATCGATATCGTACTGCGTTCCAATGGCCAGGTTATATCGGCAAAAATTGCAGAGAGCAGCGGTAATGCTTCTATTGATCGTTCTGTAGAAACTGCGGTACTGCGAGCATCACCATTGCCAGTACCTGATGATAGTGTTATTTTTAAACAATTTAAAGAAATGAGATTACGATTTGAGCCAGGAAGCTATTAAACAATGAAGTTGTACAGCATAAAATACCTAAACACCCTGTTATTAATATTAATTAGCCTGTTTATTGTAAGTTCACAGGCTTATGCCGTACTGGAAGTTGAGATTAAGGGTGGTTTTCAAAGTGCGAATCCCATTGCCATTGTGCCATTTTCATGGTCTCAGGGGTATACATCTGCTAAAAGCAACATTGATATCGCTCAGATTATTCGCTCTGATCTGGCACGCAGCGGACTTTTTTCGCCCTTAAAACTTAATCAGTTACCGGAACGTCCTGCTCTGGGTGGAAATATCAATTTTGAGCGCTGGAAAAATACCGATGCGGAACAGCTGGTTATTGGGAATGTTACACCAGTAGGGCAGAATTTATATGAAGTTAAATTTCAAATGCTGGATATCTTTAGTCGTAAGGAAATGGCAGCTTATCGATATACCGTAAAGCAGCAGCAATTACGTCGTGTGGCACATCAGATCAGTGATAAAATTTATGAAAAACTGACACATAGCCGGGGTGCTTTTGATACCCTGATTGCTTATGTCGTGGTCAATCAGGGCGGCACTGGAAAAAAACGGACCTATACGCTGGCCGTGGCTGATTCCGATGGTTTTAATGAACAGGTTATTTTAAAATCCCGGCAGCCCATTATGTCTCCTAGCTGGTCACCTAATGGTAAGCGCCTGGCTTATGTTTCCTTTGAAAAAGGCCGTTCTGTTATTTATTTGCAGGAGCTTAAAAGCGGTAAACGTCAGGTGCTTGCTGAGTTTAAGGGCTTAAACAGTGCCCCGGCTTTTTCTCCTGATGGCAAACGTCTGGCACTAACCCTCTCCAAAGACGGTAATTCAGAAATTTATATTATGTATATTGCCAGCGGTGTTCTGCAGCGTATTACCAGACAGTTTAGTATTGATACCGAACCCTCATGGTCGCCAGATGGCCGAAGCCTTATTTTTACCTCTGATCGTACCGGTAAACCGCAGATCTATCAAATTGCGGTCAATCAGCAGGGTAAAGCCGGTAACCTCAGACGTTTAACTTTTGAAGGTGATTACAATTCCAATGCCAGCTATTCTCCGGATGGTAAATTTATCACTCTTATCACCCGGGTGCAAGGCAAGTACCGGGTGGCTACTCTTGAACTTGCTAAGGGCTATTTACAGGTTCTGACTCAGTCAAGTCTGGATGAATCACCTTCCTATGCACCCAATGGAAAAATGATTTTATACGCAACCGAGTTGCACGGCAAAGGCATTCTTGAAGCCGTTGCTGTAGATGGTAGTAACTCACCTCAAAGATTACAAGTACTAAGCGGTGATGTTAGAGAACCCGCATGGTCACCTTATCGTAGTCGATAAACACCAGGAGCACATAATGAATAAACTGCTAAAAACACTACCCATTCTGTTAATAACTATACCGCTGTTATTTCTGGGAGCCTGTTCATCAACCAGTGAGGATGGTGCAAATAAAGCGGATGTAGAAGATCGTACCGCTAGTACGGGGCAAAATGGGGAGGCCTATGAAGGTCAGACCGGTGGTTATAATGACTCGGGTATGGGCGATGGTGCTGCAATGAATGGTCAGAACTATAGCGGAGACCCTCTGTCTGATCCGAATAGCCCCTTATCAGTCAGAACCATCTATTTCGACTATGACAGCAGCCAGATCAGCACTGAAGGGCAGTCTGCTCTGAATGCACATGCGGAATTCCTGTCTCTGAATCCCAAACAGGTGATCACTATTGAAGGGCATACCGATGAACGGGGTACCAGGGAATATAATCTCTCTTTAGGTGAGCGCCGAGCTCAGGCGGTAGCCGATTTTCTAATGGCATCCGGAGTTCCGGCACAGCAGATGAAAGTGACCAGTTTTGGTGAAGAAAATCCGGTGGCGCTGGATCACAATGAATCTGCCTGGCAGCTGAATCGTCGTGTTGAATTAATCTACTAGGCTGGTGTACATAAAATATGACAGGATTTAAAACCAATAGACTGATACATTCACTTCTGGCAGCAGGTTTTATTTTGGCTGGTACAGTTCCTGTTCTGGCTGAATCAAGCCGTTCGGTGGATGATTATAAAAACCGGCCACTGGCTGTCAGGGTTGAGCGTCTGGAGCGCTTAATGAGTTCCCAGAAGCAGCTGGAGTTTTTATATCGTTTAAAACAATTGCAGCAGGAAAACCAGCAATTACGCGGCCTGCTGGAAGAACAGGGCAATCAGATTCGGCTGCTTAAACAACAGCAACGGGATTTGTATCAGGATATCAATCGCCGTCTGGGTCAGGAGCAGGCAATGTCTGCATCTGCAGTAACTGAAAGCTCTAAATCTTCAGCCCCTGAAGCAGCAGAAATTGTTGATAAATCCACTGTCAGACCCTCACATTATGGCGTGACTGAGCGAGAGGTGATTATGGTCGATGATAAAGCATTATCAACATCTTCGGCATCCGGCAGTCCCAATCATCATCAACTGCAGCCAGCAGTAAAACCTCAGGTAGCTGTTAGGAAGCCAATGAACGCTAAACAGCGTCAGGCAGAGCAAAAAGCCTACCAAATGGCTTATGATGAGTTAAGAGCCCGGCGTTATAATGCTGCCAGAGAAGCCTTTATTAAATTTATTGGGCAATACCCATCCGGTCGTTATGCGCACATCGCTCAGTACTGGGTAGCTGAATCCAGTTATGCCCAGAGGAATTATGAACAGGCTATCCAGGATTATCAGCGTTTACTGGACGTCTATCCTTTTAGCCCTAAAAAAGCAGAAGCTGAATTAAAAAAAGCCTATAGTTATTATGAACTTGGCCGGAAAGAAGAAACACGAAAAACACTGCAGGAGTTATTGGCCAAATATCCTGATACCACAGAAGCAGGACAGGCCCGCCGTTTATTAAAAAAATTATAAAAATTACTAAAAAAAACTTGCCATAAAAATTAAAAACGGTAGAATATGCGCCATCCTGAAGAGACAGCAAACGCGGTCCTGTACACAGGATGGGCCGTTAGCTCAGTTGGTAGAGCAGTGGACTTTTAATCCATTGGTCGTGAGTTCGAGTCTCACACGGCCCACCATACATAAAACCCCTGATAGTATTAGCTTTCAGGGGTTTTTTATTTTGGAATACATTCTCTCTTATAGTCCTTTTAAACGGTAAAAGATACCTTACAAGGTACTGGAGAATGATTGTGGCTACAATCAGCACAGCTGAAAGTGACAAATATAAAGTTAAAGGATTCAGATACTCTTCAGATACTTTTGCAATTGATTGGCAAGCTCAGATACATGGGGTTCCTTGACCATTAAGCCATGAGTGCCTGATATCTGTTCAAGTACTATTTCACCGGTAATCAATTCTTTCCAACCAGTATAAGCCGCCTGAATTCGTGAGCTATCTCCTATTGCTTCAAAGTAGATGATATCACCATCATATACACCGGGTTGATAATTCCAGAGTCCCCAGCGATGTGCCTCACCCAGTGCCTTTAATTGTCGCCGGTGTTTCATGTCCAGAATATTCAAGCTCCAGTGATATATTATTTCCTGCAATTCTCTGTATTTCTTATGTTTAATAATTTTCCAGAGTTTACTGGCTTTTTGTGCCACAGAATAACGATGCAGAGGTGAAAAAGAATCAATGAGGAATAGTCTGGCCACTGTTTCACCATCTTTTTGCAATTGTCTGGACATTTCAAAGGCTACAGTACCACCACTTGAAAAACCACATAAAATATAAGGTCCTATTGGCTGAATACTGCGCATATTTTTGATGCAATAGGAGGCCATTGATTCTACAGAGTGATCCGGTGCTTCAGTACCATCAACGCCTCTGGCCTGCAATCCATAAATTGAACGCTCATTTTTTAAGTGGAGCGCAAGGTCTTCATAGTGGAATAAATTTCCACCTCCAATGGTATGAATACAAAATACAGGTAGCTGATGCCCTCCTTTTTGAATCAGAATAACCGGCTCAGTTCGGCCTGCGTGATCTTTTGACTGAATAATTTCAGCCTGTTGTTCAATTGTCCCGGCATTATACCAGAGTGAATTTATATGCAGTCGGCAATTAAATTTCTGTTCAATATGTTCCAGTAATGTCACAACCAATAGCGAGTGTCCACCTGAATCAAAGAAATTATCACGGATACCAATAATTTCTGCTCCAAGTATTTCTTTCCAGATGGCCTGAAGTTGTTTTTCAACCTGGTTTCTGGGTTTAATGGCATCGTTTGTAGATATCTGATAATTGGGTTTAGGCAAAGCTTTTCTATCAATTTTCCCATTTGAGGTTAGTGGCAGTGTATCCTGTATAACAACGGCAGTTGGCATCATATAATTAGGCAGGGATGATTTTAAAAAGCTGAGTAACTGTTCACCAGTAATCTGTTCTTTTATTGTGGCATAAGCAACAAGACGTTTATCACCCGGTCTGTCTTCACGCAATATAACAATGCTGTCACTGACACTCGTGTGGGTATTTAATAGTGCTTCTATTTCACCCGGTTCAATACGAAAACCGCGCAGTTTTACCTGGTGATCCATGCGCCCCAAAAACTCAATGTTACCATCATCTCGCCAGCAAACTTTATCACCAGTACGGTAGAGACGACGGCCTTTAACAAAAGGATGTTCGATAAATTTTTCAGCGGTTAATTTATCCTGATTCTGATATCCTCTTGCAAGACCATCACCTCCAATATAGAGTTCACCGGGAATACCTGGTGGAACGGGATTGTTATGATGGTCCAGAATAAAACATTGAGTATTGGCAACAGGCTGCCCAATGGGAAAGGTTGTGTGTGTGCCAGATAATGGTTTTACTTCATACCAGGTGGCAAAGGTAGTTGACTCTGTCGGACCGTATACGTGTACAAGATGTCCTGGAGTATTCTCAAGACAACGGCTGACAAACTGTGGGTCACAGGCTTCTCCACCAAATAAAACAGTATTTACTGTTTTAAAAGCATCAGCCCTGTATCGGATCAGTTCATTAAATAAAGCGGTGGTAAGAAAAAGGGTGTTAATCTTAGCATCCTGAAGACTGGTGATGAATTTTTCAGGATTAAGGCTTATTGCTCGATCAAGGATGACAAAATGTCCGCCATTTAATAATGCGCCCCAGATTTCAAAAGTGGCTGCATCAAATGATACATTTGCAACTTGAGCAATAATGGTTTTACTATCAAGATTTATATAATTCTGATTTTTTACCAGTCTTGTAATAGCCTGGTGAGTAACCATGACGCCTTTGGGCTTTCCGGTAGAGCCTGAGGTATAGATAATGTATGCCAGATTTTTTGCTGACATCTGCAAATTCAGATTCCTATTTGTCTTGTGTGACCATTCATTCTGCTGGGTATCAAGATTAATCGTTCTAATTTTATTTTCCGGTAGCAAAGAAGATATTGAGGTGTGGGTTAAAATAATAACTGGCTTAGAATCCTTCAGCATCATTGCCAGTCGTTCTTTTGGATAATCAGGGTCTAAGGGAACATAAGCACCGCCTGCTTTTAATATGGCCAGCATAGCAATAGTCATATCAATAGAACGCTCAACACATAGTGCAACTTTACTATCTTGCTCTACACCAGACTGTTTCAGGTAAAATGCCAGCTGATTCGCTCTCTGGTTAAGCTCCTGAAAGCTTATCTTTTGCTTACCAAATACGACGGCTACTGAATTCGGATAAAGATTAACCTGTTCTTCAAATAATAGAGATAAAGTTTTATCTTTAGGATAGCTTTGGGCTGTTTTATTCCAGTCAAGTAATATCATTTGCTGTTCTGCTTTGGTCAGTAACGGTAATGTCCATACAGAACTCTCACTATTAGAAACTATGTTTTCTAATAAGCTGAGAAAATGCCTGCTCATGCTTTGTATTCTGGAGGCAGAAAACAAGTCTGTAGCATACTCAAAGCGTCCTTTAAATTCACCTGTTATATTTGCCAGCGATAAAGACAAATCAAACTTGGCAGTACCAGTGTGTAAATCAAAAGGTTCAACATCCATTCCAGGCAGGCTCAAATTTTCTTCAGGTGAATTTTGAAGAGTGAACATGACCTGAAAAAGAGGGTGACGACTGAGGTCACGAATCGGGTTGAGTACTTCTACCAGTTTCTCAAAAGGCAGTTCCTGATGATGCCAGGCTGCCAGTGTCTGACTTCGTGTACGTGAAATCGCTTCACGGAATCCAGGATTTCTACTTAGATTGGCTCTAAGTACCAGAGTGTTAACAAAAAAGCCCACCAGATTTTCCAGTTCAGGGCGATTGCGACCGGCTATGGGTGTTCCTACAGCAAAATCAGCCTGACCAGAATAACGCATGAGCAGTACCTGATAGGCTGCAAGCAGCACCATAAATAAAGTAGCATGTTCTTCCTTAGCCAGGATCTTCAGTTGTGAAACCAGAGTAGAAGGAATAGTAAAGTATTCAACCGCCCCTTTATAGCTCATTTGTGCCGGTCTGGGTTGATCTGTGTGCAGTTCCAGAACGGGTAAATCAGCCAGTTGCTCACGCCAGTAGCTTATCTGAGACTTGAGTAATTGTCCTTGTAACAACTCTCGCTGCCAGGCAGCATAATCTGCATACTGCACCGTTAAAGGCTTAAGAAACTGGCTGCTATTATCCGTAAGTTTTTGATAGAAGGTCGAGATATTATGCAGAATAATTCCCGTAGACCAGCCATCAGTGACAATATGATGCAAGGATAGTATCAGAATTATCTCTTCTTTGTTCCGTTTAATTAACAGCACCCGAAGTAATGGCGAACTGCTTAAGTCAAAAGGCTGTTGAGTAAAACGGTAAATATAATCATCCTGTGAGATGGACTCATTTTTCAGATCTTCAGCTGTTTTGTAATCTAAATTCAAAGGTTCAGGAGCATGAATTTTTTGAAATAAATATCCTGACGATTCATCAATACTGGTTCGCAATATCTCATGGCGAACCAGTAACAGATTCAATGCCTTTTCTAATATATGTCGATTAATCTTCCCATGTATTTTAAAAGCATGATTAACATTATAGCCTGCATTATTATGCCATTGTTGCATAAACCATAATCGTTCCTGTGCAAAAGAGGCAGGTATATTCTGGGTTCTGGATATCGAAGTAAGTGCAGGAATTTTTACCTTGTATTTTGAGCCTTCCAGCAGGGTAACAAAATTTTCTATTGTAGGATGATCGAATAAGCCACCCAAAGGTACATCAATATCAAATTGTTCACTCACTCGGGAAATCATCAATGTCCCAAGAATAGAATGCCCACCAAGATCAAAAAAATTGTCTCTTATACCTACTTGCTCAATATTGAGAATATCGCACCAGATTAATGCCAGTGATTCTTCCAGTGGCGAACGGGGTGCAATATAATTAGCTTTATTACCTGAGTATTCTGGCGCAGGCAGGGCATTTCGATCAATTTTTCCATTCGTTGTCAGTGGCAGTGTATCCAGAAATACTATGGCTGAAGGCATCATATAATCCGGCAGAAAAGATTTTATGTAAGCAGATAAATCATTTTCTGTGATTGTTTCTTCTGTTAACATTACATAAGCTGTCAGGCGTTTATCATCCGGTTGGTCTTCACGTAACAGGACAATGGATTTTTCTACCAGTGGATGACTATTAAGATGTGATTCAATTTCACCGATCTCTATACGATAGCCCCTCAGTTTAATCTGATCATCTACTCGACCAATAAATTCAATATTTCCATCATGTAAATAGCGGCATATATCTCCTGTTTTGTACATCTTTTTATGATCATGTTGTTCCTGATTCAAGGTATGATGAATAAACCTTTCTTTATCTAAATTATGACGATTCAGATATCCCCGGGCTAAACTATCACCGGCAATATATAATTCACCATTAACTCCTTCTGCAACCGGCTGCCTGTATTGATCAAGAATATAAAGTTGTGTATTAGGTATTGGTTTACCAATGGGTACAGCAAAGCTATTTGAGTGAAAATCAGATAAATTATCAATATTATAGTTGCTGCAGCCAACCACACTTTCTGTCGGGCCATATTCATTAATGATTTCAACCTCAGGCAATATATCTGATAATTTAGCAACTTGCTCAGATAATAACTGTTCACCACCTATTATTAATCTATGTTTTTTTCCTGTGGTTATTAATTTAGAAGTATTAAATGAGAACACGAGGTTCAGATGTGCTGGTGTGATTTTAAATAATAAAGCTTCTTCAGCACTCAATAGCAGTTCTGTTAATTTTAATGGAGTACGATCATTATCAGATAGTAAAATAATTTTTTTTCCAGCTATTAGGGGTGCAAACAAACTGGTGATTGTGGCATCGAAAACCAGTGCAGTACTGACTACACTGCCTGCAATATTATTAAAATAGTTTGCTGATGCGTAATAAAGGTAATTCATCAATGCCTTGTGCTCTATCATGACCCCCTTGGGGCGACCTGTTGAACCTGAGGTATAAATAATGTAGGCAATGTGATCCATTGGAATTAAGATATCTGGATTATGTTCAGGTTGTTCGGTCCATTTCTGGCTCTGAGTATCCAGACAAATGGGATCAATTTCGTTATCTGGCAGCTTTGAAAGCAGACTGAACTGTGTCAGGATAAGGACAGGCTCAGAATTACTCAGTATCATTTTTAGCCGCTCTGCTGGATAACCTGGATCAAGAGGAATGTAAGTCCCTCCCAGTTTTAATACAGCAAGCAACCCGACAAGCATCTCTATTGAGCGTTCAATAAATACTGCCACTCGTTTTCCTGAGTTGACACCGTATTGTGTTAAATAATGAGCAAGCTGATTAGATTTTTTATTGAGTTCGCTATAACTTAACTGGTGTTCCGAAAAAACTACAGCAGTAGCATCTGGATGAATTGACACATTATTTTCAAACAGCTTATGAAAGGTATTGCCCTTAGGATAACACCGATGATTGTTATTCCAGCTTAATAAAATTTCCCTGTGTTCACGGCTGCTCAATAGAGGTAATAAACCGACTGGTTTATCAGGTGTAATAACGATGTTTTCCAGTAAATTTAGAAAATGCCCGGCCATACGATGTATTCGGTCTCTGGAAAATAAATCTGTAGCATATTCCAGACGAGCATTGAGTTGACCTGATACTTCTGTCATAAAAAGTGTTAAATCAAATTTGGCCGTGTCTGTGTGTAAATCAATAGAAACTACATCAGCACCAGGTAATTGTAAATTTTCAAGCGGTATATTCTGTAACACAAACATTGTCTGAAATATGGGATTATGACTAAGATCCCGAGGTGGATTAAGAATTTCGACTAATTTTTCAAAAGGTAAATCCTGATATTTATAGTTATTCAGGGCCTGACTTCGTGTCTGTTCAATTAGCTTACGAAAGCTCGGGTTATCATTTAGTTTACATCTGAAGACCAGAGTGTTAACAAAAAAGCCCACCAGATTTTCCAGTTCAGGGCGATTGCGACCGGCTATGGGTGTTCCTACAGCAAAATCAGCCTGACCAGAAT
>JALSUJ010000267.1 GCA_027071355.1 Gammaproteobacteria bacterium
GCAGTGCAGACGTTGCCTGTGCTGAGATAGGCTCCCGAGACGCAGGTGAGGTCAACAGTGGCAGAAGTGCAGTTGTGGGACTGGGCGTTGGTGCTGTTGCAGAGGACGCAAGCACCCCCTGACTGGTAATAAGTGTCAATGCAGGTGATTGCTGCTCCGGCTGAGCAGGTGATCCAGGTGGGATTTGCTGACGGGCAGGTGAGGCAATTGGGAGTGCTGAAGTAGTACCCTGTGCTGCAGGTGAGTGCGACGGTTGCTGAGGTGCAAGTGACATAGCCTGTAGTGGCGGTGCAATCTGTGCAGTTGGTCCCGTCCAGGAAGTAGCCGGTCAAACAGGCAGTAGCTGTGAACATGTCGGAACAGGTGTTCCAGCCGGGGTTGATGAGGGTGCAGTTGAAGCAGGACCCCCCGTTCAAGAAAAACCCTGAGATGCAGGTGAGGGCAGTCGAGATGTTAGCGCAGGTGGCCCAGCTGTTATCGGCGATGCTGGTGCAGATGGTGCAAGCACTGCCTGTGAAGTAGTGGGTGTCCATACAGGAGAGGGGGGTTGTGGCATCAGTACAGGTGGCGAAGGAGGCATCGGAAGCAGTGCAGTTGGAACAGCTACCTCCACTCAGGAAGAATCCTGAGTCGCAGGTCACTGCGGTGGTGGCATCGGAACAGGTCACTGCGTTGGTTACCGTACAGGCAGTACAGGCAGCAGAGGACACGTAATTTCCATCAGTGCAGACAGTGCAGGTGCTGGCATCGGAGCAGGTGGTGCAGTTGGTGGAGCAGGCAGTGCAGGAGGCAGCATCAACCCAGTATCCAGAGTCGCAGGTGGTGCAGGTGGAGGCACCAGAGCAGATGGTGCAGTTGGCGTGGATGGTGGTGCAGTGGATGCAGACCCCGCTGCTTAGGTAGGCTCCGGGAAGGCAGCTGTCGGCAACCAGGGAGGTCAGGCTGCAGGTCTCCCAGTATGTGTCCAGGTTAGTGCAGACCGTGCACAGTCCCTGCAGTGGGTAGAAGTTGGTGAAGCAGGTAGTGCAGGTGGTAGCGTCGGTGCAGGTGGTGCAGTTGCCGGGGCAGCCTGCACAGGTTCCCCCCGTAACGAAGAAGTCGGCTGTGCAGGTGGTGCAAGTGCTGATATCTGAGCAGACGGTGCAGTTGGCGTGGATGGAGGAGCAGGATTAACAGAGATTGGCGGCGTTGATGGCGTACCCTGAAGCACAGGTGAGGGCGTGGGTTTCGTTGGTGCAAGTGAGCCAGGTGGCATTGAAGGTGGCACAAGAGGTGCAGATGTTGGCACTGTTGACGTAGTGGGTATCGGCAGTGCAGGTCATGTGGTAGGTGGTGCTGTTGCAGGTGGCCACCTCAGCTCCAATGGTGGTGCAAATAGTACAGACTGGAGGGGTCCCGGCCACGATGTAGTGGGTGGTGATGCAGGCAGTGGGGGTGGTGGCATCCGAGCAGTTGACCCAGGTGGCGTCGATCCCGGAGCATGTGGGACAGCCATTGGAGACCAGATAGTAGGTGGCCTGGCAGACAGTAGCCACTGTGGCAGAGGTACATTGCTAGAACCCAGTGGTAGCATTGCACATGGTGCAGGCTACTCCGTCTAGGAAGTAGTAGGTGTCGCAGGAGAGGGCCTCCACCCCTGAGTTGTACTGGCAAGTCAAGATGGGGTATGAACTCGTCGTACACAGGGCACACAGGCTCGACCCGTCAGTGAAGTAGGTGTTGTTGTCGCAGGTCAGGCAGACAGTGGCACTCGAACAGGTCAGGCAGGTGGCAGGGCAGGCCCAGCATTTCTGGTCAGTGGCGTTCAGGTAGTAGCCGGCGTTGCAGGACGAACAGAAGAAGCTTCCGGCGGCGTCCTCCTCACAGGTGGCACAGTTATAAGTGGCATTGTCGCAGGTCACGCAGCTCCCGTCAACGAGTGAGTAGAAGGGAGTGTTGCAGTTTGTGCAGTTGACTCCCGTGACGTTGGTCCCTGTGAGGAGCTCGGTGCAGGCGTTGCAGTTGGTGGTGGTGGAACAGGCCACGCAGGTATCCATGGCAACGTTTGCTGAGAAGGTGGTGCTCCCGCAGTTGTAGCAGCTCACGTTGTTGGCCTGGGTACTGTCTTCCTTGCAGGAGATGCAGTTGGTGATCCCCGTGGCGCAGATGGTGCAGGTACCGGCAGTGTAATCCGAGATGTAGTGGGTATCGATGCAGTTATAACACCACAGAGACCCAGCTCCCCTTGAGTCGCAGTCCACGCAGTTGGCCAATCCCACTGAACACAGGGCGCAGCTATCGGCAGTGGCTGTGTAGTAGGTCAGTGCACAGGAAGTGCACTCCAGGGCCGAGGTGCTGTTGAGGAAGCAATAGGAGCAGCTTGCGATGGAGGAGGAGCAGGTCCCACAGGTATAGTTGGTCTCTACGAAGTAGTTTGTGTTGCAGCTGTAGCAGCTCCCAGCTGTACTAGCCGAGCACAGGTTGCAGTTGGCATCATTGCATGCGATCTGGGTGCAGGCAGTCCTATCCGCATTGGTCTCATACCCGAAGTCACAGGTGATGCAGGTGGTTGCACTCTCACACAGTGCGCATTGGGTGACTGCTACACAGGTGATCGCCGTGCACGAGACCCCGCTATCTAGGGTCTCATAGCCTGGGTTGCAGATAGCGCAGGTCACGTTGGAACTGTCTAGTGAGGCACAGTTGGCCACGGCTGCCTGGGAGAGGATGGGCAGGGTGGCGAGGAGCAGGAGTATGCAGAGCATGTGTTTGAATGCCATCTTTTTTTAAATTTTGTATGTTTGATTTAGCTGTTGCCCTAATTTAAATTCAGAAACCCGTAGAACCATGTCCCAAGCAAAGGTATCCGACCCCCAGAGTGCATTC
>JALSUJ010000268.1 GCA_027071355.1 Gammaproteobacteria bacterium
GGTCTGGGGGCTGTTGAAGAACGAGTGCGTACCGAACTGGGCATGATCCGTAAAGATGAAATTTTCTTTCATGTTATAGAGAAGTGAAAGTCCTTAGTCCTTAGTCCTTAGTCCTTAGTTGTAAGTCTTTAGTTAATACCTGAGCTTAATTAGATGACAGGTTCGGGTATAAACTTTTCATAATCATTAATGTCTAAAATACATGTCTATTACTCATAACAAAGCCTTTTGGGCGGTTATTCCTGCGGCCGGTGTGGGTAAACGAATGGGAGCTCATATTCCCAAACAGTATTTACCTCTGGCGGGGAAGACCGTATTGGAACAGACACTGGATGTTTTTGTTTTACACCCGGACATTTCGGGCATTATTCTGGCAGTTACTGAAAATGATCCCTACTGGCAGGAAATTTCCAGCCGTTACCAGGAGCTGGCTAAGCCGGTGCTGCAGGTTGCCGGTGGCAGGGAACGCTGCTTTTCGGTACTCAATGCGCTAACAGAATTACAAATTCATATTGATTCGGATAACTGGGTGCTGGTGCATGATGCAGCACGCCCCTGTTTACTGAAAAGTGATATAGACAGCTTAATCAAACAGCTTGCCCATACCGAACAGGGCGGTTTACTGGGCTTGCCCATGGCAGATACAGTTAAACGCTGTAATGCTGATAATGAAGTATTACAGACCGTGGATCGCAGTGAACTCTGGCGCGCTTTAACACCACAGATGTTTCCTCTGGGGCTGTTAAAAATAGCTCTGGAACAGGCCATTCAAAATAATGCGCTGGTTACAGATGAAGCCTCAGCCATTGAATTACAGGGTTTAAAACCTTTAATGGTAGAAGGGCAGCCGGGCAATATTAAAATTACCCATCCGGCAGATCTGCAGCTGGCAGAACAGTTTTTTCTACATCAAACAGGCGAATAAACATGTTAAGAATTGGTCATGGTTATGATGCCCATCGTTTTAGTGATACTTCCGGGCAGACTGATAATACCTATATCACAATGGGAGGCGCTAAAATCCCTTATAGCCATGAACTGCTGGCTCATTCTGATGGTGATGTACTGGTGCATGCACTCTGTGATGCACTGCTTGGCGCGCTGGCTCTGGGAGATATTGGTAAACATTTTCCAGATAGCTCGGATGAGTTTAAGGACATTGACAGCCGGATTTTACTGAGAAAGGTTATGACTGAGCTTATTAATGCGGGTTATAAAATAGCTAATGTTGATATGACCATTATTGCTCAGGCACCTAAAATGTCTCCGCATATAAATACTATGCGTAATTATCTGTCAGCTGATTTGTCGGTTGACTTATCACAGATAAATATCAAAGCCACAACTACAGAAAAAATGGGTTTTACCGGTCGTAAAGAAGGCATTTCGGCTCATGCGGTTGTGTTGTTGCAGATGGTTTAATTTTCACTTTTTACAGAGATTTTCTTTTGTCTGACCCAATCACTTTAGCTACTGAAAAATATCCTGTTTTTAAAATGGACGGGCTGGCTTATGCTTATTCACAAACTGAAGGCAGAGCCGTTTTTAAACAATCTCCAGCAGACTTTATAGTACAGGAAAGTCTGAGTTTTGAACCCGATGGTGAAGGTAATCAGGCTTTTCTTTATATTGAAAAAACCAATACTAATACAGAATGGCTGGCACGGCAGCTGGCTCGTTTTGCTGGTATTGAACTTAAAGAAGTTGGCTATGCCGGTCTCAAAGATCGTCAGGCCGTTACCTCACAGTGGTTTAGTGTTAAACTGGAAGGTGTGGCTATACCTGACTGGGATGAGTTTCAGTTAGACGGCGTACGGATTTTAAAAAAGACCTGGCACCGTAAAAAATTAAAGCGCGGGGCTATTAAAAAAAATCAGTTTAAAATTACTCTGAGAGACATTAAAGGGATTTCTGTACAAAAGCTGCAGCAGAGAATTGAACAGATTGCTCAGCAGGGCGTCCCTAATTATTTTGGTCGACAGCGTTTCGGGCATGATTATAATAATCTGCAGCGTGCGGCGCGCTGGTTTAACCGGGATATAAAAATAAAAAAACGTATAGAAAAAAGTATGGTTTTATCTGCTGCCCGTTCCATGGTATTTAATCAGATGTTGAGTGAACGTATTAATCAACTGGGCTGGAATACCCTGTCAAAGGGTGAAGTTATGATGTTAAACGGCAGCCGTTCTGTATTTTCTGCACAAATAATTGAGCCAGACATTCAGCAGCGTTTTACAGAAGGTGATATTCATCCAACCATGACTTTATGGGGGCGAGGCCGTTTAAGCTCAACGGCAGATGTTTTATTACTGGAACAGAACAGTGCTGATACGCTCAGTTACTGGTGTCAGGCTTTGGAAAATCAGGGGCTGCAGCAGGCTCGGCGTTCTGCCCGAATGGTTCCGGAAAATATCAGTATCACAATTGACAAACCGCAACACTCCCCCTTAATATCCCGAGCGGTACTGTGTTTTTCCTTGCCCTCAGGTTGCTATGCAACTGCGGTTTTACGTGAACTGGTTCAAGTTGAACAGGCTTAAGGCCAATATAAAAGTGATAGCAAAGGTTAATAGTAAGGTGTTAAAAATTAAATGTTTTGTGGTCATTGTTTTTTTTATGTCTGTTTCCGCTGCACTGTATGCAGGTGAACATAGAACTGTTAATCTTGCTTCTGTCAGTGCTGCTGTGGTTGATTTAAAATCCGGTAAGACTTTATTAAATAAAAATACTGATATTGTTATGCCGCTGGCCTCAATCACTAAATTAATGACATCTATGGTAGTACTGGATGCAAAACTTTCTTTAAAACAGAAAATTCGTTTTACTAAAGAAGATAAAAAAAGAATTAATAA
>JALSUJ010000269.1:0-7104 GCA_027071355.1 Gammaproteobacteria bacterium
AAAATTTTATAAAAATATTAATCTGATTGATAGATTATACACCACCAATCAGATTATTAGAATATACACATATAAAAAATATGGGTATATTTTATTCTTCATTCTCGTAGGTATTTTCAACCAGAGGATCACTATCTACCTGTGGTATATGACATTGAACACAAAAATAACGACGTCTGGAAACATGCTTGAGCTTTTTACCATCACGAGCAATATAATGACTATCACCTACTTTTGGTGCATCTTCCTTTTTATAGGCTTTTTCACTATGACATTTTAAACAACCATTATTTTTTAAAGTAATTCGATACTTATCTACCTTATGAGGAATTAAAGGCGGCTGCTTTTTAAAGTTGCGTTCATATCCGCCTTCCTCTGATTTCACTCTATATTTACCCACCTTAACAGAAGGTCCATTTAAAGCTTCATCTCCCCGTAATGACTCGACAGACATTGCTGGTAATGAGAACATCACTGCCGTTAACGCTAATAGCGTCAGTGATATTACTTTTCTAATAAGACTCTTATGGGTAAAAGTCATTGTTTTTTTAGTGTTAAGCATTTGTTTTTCTCCATATATATCTGGAACTTTAAAATTTTTAGTCTTTAAAACGACTGGAAAAGTTAAATACATCCTCATCACACACATCAATACAACGTCCGCAATTAGTACAGTTAGCCTCATCAATCAGAGGACTGATACCTTTATCTGCACCTTTCAACGCCGGTCGAATAACCTTGGGTTCAGGACAGACAACAAAGCAGTCATTACAATCGTCACACTGTTCACGCTTTTGAGCACTGACCCTGACAATACTTTTATGTCCTAATAGACTGTAAAAAGCACCTACCGGACAAAGGTGACCGCACCATCCTCGCTGACTGACAAACACATCAAATGCAAAGATAGCCAGAATCACCATCCAGGCCCATCCAATACCAAAGATAATGCCTCGAAACATTAACGATACCGGATTAAATAGCTCCCATACAATAGCACTGGTTATCAGCGGTAAGATAAGTGTCAGCCCCAGTAACCAGTAACGAGTACTTCTGGAAAACTGACTGGATACCTTAATACCGAGCTTTCTGCGAAACCAGGCTGCTGCATCTGTCACAATATTAACCGGACAAACCCAGGAACAATAAACCCGGCCACCTACCAATGCGTAAAACAACAGCACAATAGCAACACCTATCAAACCTTCGGTCGTCGGAAAGTGTCCCGACATCAGTCCCTGCAACATCACATAGGGATCCGACAGCGGCAGGAATTCCAGCGTCAAACTTGAAGCCAGGTTACCTTTTACTATCCAGACATCCAGTAACGGGCCTGCCAGAAAAAGAGCCAGAATGCCAAGCTGAACCATTCTTCTCAGAATGAGCCATTTATGCGCCAGCCACCAGCCTTTCTTCTCAATCGCCTGTTGACCAGGGAATTGATTTCGAGCAGTCTGCTTTACCATCACTTACTCTCCTGATTCTGAAGTTTTTTCAAACTCTCCAGAGGATTTGAGGAGAATGGTGAATCACGTTCCAACTTTGCTTCTGGCGGCAATTCCAGCCCACCCTTGTTATAGTCGTAACGCACACCTTCCGGTAAATTGTAACGGTGTTTGATATCCGGCGTCACCAGACTGTGCCCGGCCTTTTCCTTCTGTTTCCAGCCCAATCGATAGTGTTTCCCCAGCAAACCTTTTGCAAGGTGTGTAGGCAGCACTTTAATTGCAGCTTCCTCCAGAATACAGGCCTTTTCGCACTTGCCGCAGCCCGTGCAGGCGTCAGAATGAACCACCGGTATAAACAACGCATGCTTACCCGAACGACGATTAGGTTGCATTTCAATGGTTATTGCCTCACCCTCTAAAGGGCAAACGTTATAACACACTTCACAGCGCAGACCCTGAAAAGCTATACATTCTTCCTGATCAATTAAAACAGCCAGACCCATACGGGCATCGTCAATGTTTTTTAGCTCATGGCTTAATGCATTAGTTGGGCAAGCCGCTGCACAGGGAATATCTTCACACATCTCACAGGGTTTCTCCCGTGCCACAAAATAAGGGGTTCCCAGTGCAACCTGCTCCCCTAATTCTGCCAGTCTAAGCATATCGTAGGGACAATCCCGAACGCAAAGTCCGCAACGAATACAGGCACCTGAAAATTCATCTTCAGGCAGTGCACCCGGTGGCCGGATAGTCCAGGCAGGAAAAGATGAAGCCTGGCGGGAATAGGTTCCCATTCCCAGCCCCAATAAAGCAGTTCCGCACGCTGTTTTTAAGGTATCCCCCATAAACTTGCGCCGACTCAACTTTGACTTCCCTGCCTGTTTCCCCTCTGACTCCACAGAAAGCCCCCGCTTTTGCTTATCAGACATGTAAAAAACGCCTCTATTTACTGTTTAACATGATTGTGTTTTAAGGGCTGCCCCAGGTTAACCCCAGGCCAGCAGTACAATGTGTTTTGTAATTAAATCTCCAGTTTGTTTAATTTAAGACAAGTCTATTATTAAGCTTTCATAACCTTACAGGCACATTTCTTGTAATCGGTTTCTTTAGAAAGCGGATCGGTGGCATCCAGTGTTGCCTTATTGATTATACGACCAGCATCAAACCAGGGTACAAACACCAGTCCCTGAGGCGGCTTGTTCCGTCCTTTTGTTTCAATACGGGCTTCAATCTCACCACGACGGGTCATCAGTTTGGCTTTCGAACCATTACGCAGCTTACGTTTCCTGGCATCCTTCTTGTTCATGTAAATCACTGCTTCAGGTACTGCACGATACAGTTCAGGTACACGACGAGTCATAGAACCGGAGTGCCAGTGTTCCAGTACACGACCGGTAGCCAGCCACAGATCAAACTCCGCATCAGGACTTTCTGCGGGTGGCTCATAAGGTGCAGAAATAATTTTGGCCTTACCGCCGTTCTTATTCTTATTACCATAAAAGAAGGTATCACCTTTTTTACCGTCTGGATTCCATTTTGCTACGTAGGGATCATAACCTTCACGGAAACGCCATAAAGTTTCTTTACCATCAACCACTGGCCAGCGCAGTCCACGAGCTTTATGATACATATCAAAAGGCGCTAAATCGTGCCCATGACCCCGACCAAAAGAGGCATATTCTTCAAACAGACCTTTTTGCACATAATACCCAAAATGATCCATTTCATCATTGTGATAGGTATTACCTCTGCCGTCAGAAACTTCCTGGCTGGGATACTGATTAACCTGACCATTTTCATATAATACTTCATACATGGTCTTATCCTGATATTCAGGCATTTTGGCTAATAGCTCTTCCGGCCAGACTTCAGACATCTTGAAGCGCTTGGTAAATTCCATGATCTGCCATAAGTCAGATTTAGCATCACCCGGTGCCTGCACCTGTTGACGCCAGAACTGGGTACGGCGTTCTGCATTACCATAAGCGCCTTCTTTTTCTACCCACATAGCCGTTGGTAAAATCAGATCCGCCATCATAGCGGTAACCGTTGGATAAGGATCTGAAACAGCAATAAAGTTTTTAGGATTACGGTAACCCGGCCAGGTTTCATTATTAAAGTTGGCTGCTGCCTGGCCATTATTGGTACATTGAACCCAGTAAGCATTTAGTTTGCCGTCTTTCAGCATACGGTTTTGCAGTACCGCATGATAACCGGGTTTGGGATTAATAGTACCATCAGGCAATTTCCAGATTTTTTCAGCAACTTTACGATGTGCTTCTTTCATAACCACCAGATCAGCAGGCAGACGATGAGAGAAAGTGCCGACTTCACGAGCCGTACCACAGGCTGAAGGCTGCCCTGTCAGAGAGAAAGGACCGCTGCCGGGCTTGGAGATCTTACCGGTTAACAGATGTACGTTATAGCACAGCCCATTAACCCAGACCCCACGAGTATGCTGGTTAAAGCCCATAGTCCATAAAGAAGTGATCTTCTTGTCTGGATCAGCATATAGTTTGGCCAGTTTTAACAATTTGTCTTTAGGTACACCGGACATTTTACTGGCTTTTTCTAAAGTATAAGGCTTAACAGACTTGGCATATTCCTCAAAACTGATTTTTGGATGTTTGCCTTTAGTCTTACCATTGTTTTTGGCTTTTTCCTCACGCGGATCATTAGGTCGTAAGCCATAACCAATATCAGTGGTTGCCTGATGGAATGCGACATGCTCTTTTATAAAGTCTTTGTCCATCGCATCATTTTCAATGATGTAATTAGCAATATAGTTAAGTATAGCCAGGTCAGTTTGCGGCTTAAAGACCATACCGTTATCAGCCAGATCAAAGGAGCGGTGCTTGAAAGTAGACAACACATGAACCTGACAGCCTTTCTTGGTCAGACGGGTATCTGTGATACGTGACCAGAGAATAGGATGCATCTCCGCCATATTAGAACCCCAGAGTACAAACGCATCTGCATGTTCAAAATCATCATAACACCCCATAGGTTCATCAATACCAAAACCGCGCATAAACGCGCCCACAGCAGATGCCATACAATGACGGGCATTAGGATCCAGATTATTAGAGCGGAAGCCAGCTTTAATCATTTTGGAAGCAGCATAGCCTTCCCAGAGAGTCCACTGACCGGAACCAAACATACCTACAGCGGTCGGACCTTTCTCTTTGAGAGTGGCTTTCCATTTATCTGCCATAACATCAAAGGCTTCATCCCAGGATACTTCAGCAAAGTCACCGTTCTTGTCAAACTTGCCATTCTTCTTACGTAGAAGTGGCTTGGTTAGACGGTCTTTACCGTACATAATCTTGGTCAGAAAGTAACCTTTAATACAGTTAAGTCCCTTGTTAACCGGTGCATCCGGATCACCCTGGTTTGCAACCATACGGCCATCTTTAGTACCGACCAGAACACTACAGCCAGTACCACAAAAACGACAGGCGGCCTTATCCCAGCGGATACCATCGTCAGCAGCTTCTGCTGCTTTGGTAACACTAACGGGTAAGGTAACACCTGCTACAGATGCGGCTGCAACGGCTGCGTTACTTTTTATAAAATCACGCCTTGTTATACTCACTATACGATCTCCTTTTCCATCGCTGTGTCTTCTTCTTCTTGATGATAAATCATTGATACATCAATCACTCCCTTGATGTTATTGATAGCTGCCATCTTGTCAGCTAGAGCCTTCTCGCCTTCATCTTCCAATGTGGCGATAATTTTGCCTTCTTTTATACCACCGAATACATCCACACCTTCCATATCATTGAGCGTACCACTGATCTTTGGTGCATTTTCCGGCTTGGCACTAACAATTACACTACAAATATTCATATTACTTTTCTTCCTGGCCGATGCTGTCTAACAATTATAGTCAGTTCAGATAATAGATCAGAACAGTTATCTAAACCTTGATCAGGCTCAGGCAACTACTTCCTTTAATGGAACCGCTGTTAATTGTATAGCCTGTACCGGACAAACTGAAAAACAGGCTCCACAACCAGAGCAGGCTTCAATATTAAGTACAGGTTCAGCTATTCCACCTAGTTTAAGATTAAATTTAATTGCCTCATCTTCGCAGGATTCGCCACAGGATCGACAAATCGTCGCGTTCATAGAAAGACAGTTATTCAGGTCAATATTGGCTTTTATATGCCAGGGTGGGAGGTATGTTTCTGAGTCAGACTCTATAGTCGTTTCAGAATATTCCTCTCTTTTATTGGAGTTATTATTTCTGACAGACAAATTACCTGTCGCTGGTATCTTTTTTAATGCATTAGTTTCACAAACGTTCAGACAATCTTCACAGAAGTCACAGCCACCGCGTTTAAAGTCTATATACGGGTACCCCCCGCGGCCTTTAACAATTAACTCATCAAAGCAGGCTTCAATGCATTTATCACAACGTGTACAAAAGTCGATAAAGTATTTTTCAGGGATGGCCCAGGGCGGCCGAAAAGGCACATTATCACCTTTAAGATCACCCCGCAGAAACTGCATTCGAGTTATTTCAACCATCTAAGAAAACTTTATTCTCTGATTAGAATGTGTAGAATAAATTAACTCTTACAGTATATAAGAGCCTTGACCTAAATCAAGAATACTTACTCTTTATAAGGGATTTATAATTTAGTTGATTACTAAGATATTGAAAAAACTGGGGAATTATTAAGCGGATTTTATGGTTTCAAATCGATAGATAAAATCAGACTGAGTAGCTGCCGAGCATAAAATTTCAGCTCGGCAGCCACTTAATCTGATTCTAAAGTTCCTGTAAATACTTTTCTACATTGCTGGCTGCAGGACTGTCAACAGGAAGTAAGGGCAGCAGTTTTTCCCAGTATTTTTTAGCTGCGACCTTATCATCAGCAGCACGAGCCATTAGACCGGAAAGGAACAGGGCATCTACATTGTCAGGATTTTTTTCCAGTAACTGCTTAAAGAAAGTCCGTGCCTGATTATATT
This sequence comes from Gammaproteobacteria bacterium, assembly GCA_027071355.1. Lineage (GTDB taxonomy): Bacteria > Pseudomonadota > Gammaproteobacteria > GRL18 > GRL18 > JANELJ01. The sequence continues at coordinate 6,432 of JALSUJ010000269.1, forward strand.
GTGACGGGTCCCTGGCTTTAATAACCGCGTTAGCATAATTAATCATCAGATTAACATCCTTACTGTCAATAGCAACCGCCTTGCCATAAGCCTCAGCAGAATCCCCAAGCCGTCCCAGAACTGAATAGGATTTTCCCAGAGTTTTCCAGCCTTTGAGGTCTTGCGGATTGGCTTTAACCCGCGCTTCTACGCGAGCGACCATTGATGCTATAAATGCCTGTTCGTCTTTGGAACCGGTTAATTGCTGACCCGGCGCAGGCCCTGCAGGTGACGCAGCTTTGCTTTGCTGCTTATCGGATGCCTGTGGTGTGGCTAGCGGTTTTGCTGCCGACTCAAGTCGCTGCTGAGCCTGTTTTTTAATGCGGCTGCTGTCCGGCAGTTCTGCAACCACCTGAGCCATATAATTTTTAACAATCTGCACCTGATCACTATCTGCATCTAGCAGGCTCAACAGATGCATCCAGCCTTTAATAGTCTGCTCCTTATTACCTGTTTGATAATCAAGAAAGCCCATAAACCAGAGTGCATCAGCATTATCAGGATCTACTTTTAGTATGCCAGACAGAATACCTTTTGCCTTCTGGTAATTATGCTCACCCCCTACCTGCATCAGAACTTCCACCAGATCAATTTTTAAATCCGCCAGACCTTCATTCTGACCTTTTTTAATGGT
>JALSUJ010000269.1:7114-9729 GCA_027071355.1 Gammaproteobacteria bacterium
TTTCTCATATGCAGTCACGGCTTCCGGATAACGTTTCATAACTACATATGAGCGTCCCAGCATTGTCCAGCCCTGAATATTATCCGGATTTTCCTGCATCTTTTTTTCCAGAGAAGCAACCATAACAGCAATATCTGGAACCTTCTTCTGTCCTCCAGGTACAGAAGATGGCGTCTGATTCATAACGATGCTCTGAAGATTATCAGGTTTGACAAAGGCATAAGTGATAATAGAAAAAACCGGAATAAAAATCAGAAAACTGAACATCAGTTTTTTAGCTAAACCGCTATCCAGCTGCCTTAACTCAATATCATGAGCCACTGAAGCATCGTTCAGGAGACTGTGTTCAATCTCATTTTGAGCCTCAATCCGAGCATCTTCATCCAGCAGTCCGTTAGCAAAATCCTGCTCAATTTGAGCTTTTTTCTGTTCATAGAGCTCAATATTCAGTTTTTTTCGACGATTGGCCAGTACCTGCTTTTGTGCCAGCTCGGCTTCAGAGTATTTCCGAAACAGGGGTCTGCTTAAAATTACTACTGCAATAAGCAGCAGTACTGTGCAAACCATCCATAATATCCACATTATTTCTATTCCTTTTTTAAAATAGCTATCTATTTTGTAACTGCTTAGCGAGATTTATATACAGTAATAGTACTGCTAGTGTATTTACTCAGCCAATCAAAATTCCGTAACAAATACCCAATACCTGTTACTAAGAGTGTATAAGTTAAATTAGCTGAGTAGTTACCCTGCTAATTACTATTTATTTAAAATATCCTGCAGTTTTTGTTTTTCCTGATCTGATAATTCAGAACTGTCAGTATGACGGTCCTGCCTGCCAGACCTTACTTTTTTCAGTAAAATAAAAATTCCTATAAACATCAGTACAAATGGACCACCCCATAATAACCAGGTAGTTGATTTTAACGGCGGATTATACAGGACAAAATCTCCATAGCGGTTAACCATAAAATCTGTTACCTGTTTCTTGCTCTTACCCTGCTTCAGCATTTTAGCGACTTCACGCCGCAGATCATCCGCCAGGTCGGCATTGGAATCAATTAAATTCTGATTTTGACACACCAGACAACGCAATTGTTTTGCCAGCTCCAGATAATCTTTTTCCACCTGTGAATTTTCAAATACAATGGGTGGTTTTGGTGCTTTTTGAGGACCGGCAAAAACCAATACGGGAAGTAAACAAAAAACAAACAGTAAAATCAGAACCTTACTTTTTTTCACACTGAGCTTCCTTACCGGCTTTTAAACTATTAATACATGGAATAATAATATTTTCTAAATCATTTATATAAATCGGTCCCGTAAATTTGTAGCGGATCTTACCCTGCTGATCAATTACAAAAGTTTCCGGTACGCCATAAACCCCCCAGTCAATACCTAACCGACCATTACTGTCAAAAGCACTTTTTACATAAGGGTCTCCACGGCTTTTCAGCCATTGACGTGCATCATTCAGATCGTCTTTATAGTTAACACTATAAATCCTGATGCCTTTTTTTTTGGCCGCATAATTTAACACTTCATGTTCAGCTCGACAGGAAACACACCAGGAGGCCCAGACATTAACCAGTGAAACCTGACCTTTTAATTCTTCACTATTAAACGTTTTCTGTGTATCTTCCACAGTGGGCAAATTAAATGTTGGGGTTGATTTACCAATTAAGGGTGAGGGTACATCTCGAATATATTTGGCTTTTATCAACCCAACAACCAGCAAAACCACCAACAGGCCGAAAATAATTAACGGCGTTATTAACTGTTTTTTCATTGTGCCACCTTTAAGCGATAACGTTTATCCAGAATGGCCAGAAAACCACCCATAGCCATTAGAATACAACCTAGCCAGATCCAGCGGATAAAGGGTTTGTAGTAAATTCTTAAACTCCAGGCACCATTATCAAGCTGTTCAGCCAGAGCCACAAACAGATCTCGGAACAGACCAGCATCAATACCAGCTTCGGTCATAGGCATACCACGTACCTGATAAACACGTTTTTGCGGTGTCATCGTTCCAATAGTATCACCTTCAGGATTAGTAATACTCACAGCCCCTTCATAAGCAATATAATTAGGTCCCTGACGACTTTTAGCACCTTCAAAGGTAAAAGAATATCCACCCAGGCTAATGGTATCTCCGGTTTCCATGCGCAGGTCTTTTTGCAGACTCATGGATTCAGTAAAGGTGACGCCGACAATAAAGACTGCCACGCCAATATGGGCCAGATTCATACCATAAAAAGATAAGGGTATTTTTTTTAGCGCTGTCCCCAGTGTTCCTTTGTTTTTTATCCTGTTAAGAATACTCATTACCACACTGGAAACAATCAAAGCCGCCAGGCCAACACTGATGGCAATCATAATGGAACCTTTTTCCATAAAAAACAGAGCAATTCCAATCGATAAAGCAATGGCTAGAGGTATCAGCATTTGTTTAAAGACCCGCCCAAAACGGTCACTCTTCCAGCGCATTAAAGGCGCCATGGACATAATCACCAGTGCCGGGAGCATAATAGGTACAAACACGGCATTAAAATATGGTTTACCGACTGAAAGCTTACCCAGATCAATCATCTGATCCAGCAAGGGATATAAGG
>JALSUJ010000270.1 GCA_027071355.1 Gammaproteobacteria bacterium
CATTACAGACATAGCAGAAAAAAGAAGGCATAAAAACAACATAGCCTGTTTCATAAATAAATTCCTTAAATAAACACTTTTCAAACGGTCTAACAGCCGTTTTTTATTGATACAGTTCTCAAATTTACGGTTAAAAAAACAGGTTAAAGCTAATTGTGAACAAGTTATCGGCAATCTTTTGATTTTTTAACTAAATTCAAGTCGTAGCAACACGATATGAGTAAGCCAGTATGATAACTTTTAAAAATGATATAATCCTGCAATTAACAGCATTTGTACTTATCGGTTTTATTATATCAATATTTATTTTTCCCGATAATACGAAAACACCCTTAAATATTGCTGAACACCCCCAATTCTTTCTTTCAGATAATCAATAACTCAATGTAACTGCTCAATTAACAACTTTTATTAACAAGACCTGATATATTAACGATACATTTAATTTTCAAGGCTAAGATTAAAATAAAAACAGCTGCCTTTTTCCGGCTGACTGCTGACCCGTATCTGACTGGCATGCAAGTCTATAATTCTTTTCACAATGGCTAAACCCAGGCCAGCATGCTGCCCTTTGCGGTGTTTGTTTTCAGCCTGATAAAAACGTTCAAATATTCTGGACAGGTCCTCGGCATCTATTCCGCTGCCGCTGTCTTCCACACAAATATGAATTTCATCATTCGAGCTTTTTTCTACTCTGAGCATAATCTTATCCCCGGTACGAGTATAATTAAATGCATTACTGAGCAGGTTATCCATAACCCGTTCCATCATGGCAATATCAGCATTAACCAGCAAGGCTTCCTGAGGACATTTCAGTACCAGTTTAATGCCTGACTGTTCAGCTTTATGACTGAATTTTTGTGCCACATCATAGGCAAACTCACTGAAACTGAACACTTCCAGTACTGGCTCAATTTCTCTGGCATCAAATTTAGCCAGCTCAAACAGATCATTAATCAGCCGATCCAGTCGCTTGCCATGTCTGGACACAATTTGCAGATATTCCTGTCGTTGTTGAGCACTTTCTGTCTCACCCTTAAGCATCAGCGTTTCCAGATAGCCCAGCATGGAAGCCAGGGGGGTACGCAAATCATGAGAGACATTGGCTACCAGTTCTCTACGCAGTTTATCCTGCTCCTCCAGTTTTTTTAACTGCATAATAGTATGTTCTGCCATAACATCAAAACTATGTGCAAGCTGACCTATTTCATCATAATTTTCAGATGCAATAGCTTTTACATCCGGCACCGAACTAAAACCACTTTGAGTGAAATTCTGCATCTCTGTTGACAGGGTTCTTATACGGCGGGTGATGGTGTAAAACAGAAACAGACCTAATAACAGACCAATAACCAGACTGATACCCACAGACACCAGGCTGTAACCAATTAAATAACGGTTTTGAACAAGCTGATTAACCTGATCAAATTCCTGCCCTCTCAGAACAACATATAAATAACCATCAGGGGTTTCAGGGGTCGGAATATAAGTGACAGAAAAAGCTTTTTTAACGGTCAGACTTCGGGGATCATCACCGGGTACCAGATCGCCCTTAAAAAAAGCGTTTATGGGCTGTAATGACACATAATCACGCTTAACCTGACCCGGCTCAGCAGAATAGGATAGTATCTTCCCCTGCATATCCAGCAGATAAATTTCTATATTGGGATTAACCGTCATAAAGTCATGGAAGGTTTGTTTCAGAGCCTGAGTATTAATTTTTCCGTCAACCACCAGGTCCCGCTCTCCCACCAGATTGGCGGCCAGGTCCCGGTTAAATTTCTGAGTACTTTCCTGCCAGTAATTATGGGTGGCCGTAAAGGTGATAAAACCATAGACAAAACCCATTGTAAGAATAATCAATACCAGAATACTGGCCAGTTTGGTGTATAAAGAACCATAAAAAACCCGGCGGATTGTATGCAGTATGCTGGTCAGTGATTTATTCATGATGGGATTTATCAGTAAATTTATAACCGACACCCCAGGCGGTCAGAATATAATCGGGTTTGGCGGGGTTTTGTTCGATTTTAGCGCGTAATCGGTTGATATGAGAATTAACGGTATGTTCATAACCGTCATGGCCATAACCCCAGACACAGTCCAGCAACTGAGTTCGAGTAAATACTTTCCCCGGATGCAGGGCAAAATAGGTCAGCAGATCAAATTCTTTAGCGGTCAGGGTAATTTCTGCACTTTTTATCTGTACCGTTCGCGCCTGCTGGTTAATCTTAATATCGCCAATACATAGTTCATTATTGCTGTCGTCGGTGTTTTTATCATGCTGTATCTGCAATGCATCTACCCGGCGAAACAGGGCTTTAACTCTGGCGACCAGCTCCATAACACTAAAGGGTTTACTCAGATAATCATCCGCCCCCAGTTCCAGACCAAGCACTCGATCCAGCTCAGAAGATTTTGCGGTCAGCATCAATATGGGCACATAGGACTCCATCTGACGGATAGCTTTACAGACATCCAGACCATCCATACCGGGCAGCATAATATCCAGCACCAGCAAATCGTACTGGCCCGCTTTAAACTGCTTCAGCCCCTCCAGACCATCATGTACTACATCTGCCTGACAGTTTAAGTCCTGCATCTGCAAACGGACCAGATTAGCGATATCCGGATCATCTTCAATTATCAGTATATTTTTTTGCATGTTTTGCCATCAATTAGGTGCTGAAACCATAAGTTATACTTATAATTTAGCAGTTGAATTTAAATAAGTTATCACAAAACTATCAATTAATAGTTTTTATTAATATAAAAAAGTTATTTTTCCGTGATGGATTTTAATAATGAAACAATTATTATTAACGGGAGTCATATAAAC
>JALSUJ010000271.1 GCA_027071355.1 Gammaproteobacteria bacterium
GTAACCTGCTCTCTCATCTATAATAGATGTTTTAATAAACCTGAAACCATGCCAGAAAAAAAACTTCAAATAGCGGTTAGTGCCTGTTTGTTAGGTGAAGCGGTTCGTTATGATGCTAAAGATAAAAAGCATATTTTAATTGTAGATGTTTTTAAGGAGAAATACTGTCAACAGGTGGCGCTTATACCTTTTTGTCCGGAAATGGCTATTGGTCTGGGAGTCCCAAGAGACAAAATTGAGCTGGTTCGGCAAGAAGACGAATCAATACGGGTTCTTGGTGTCGAAAATCACACATGGGATGTCACTGACGCGTTACAATCTTATGCTAAAAAGTTTTTAAAACAATATCCGTTTTTAGACGCTTTTATTGTAAAATCACGTTCTCCTAGCTGTGGTTACAATACCACACCGGTGTTTGTTAATGGGGTAAACGTGGCTATGGATTCCGGTATGTTTGTTCAGACCCTGTTGAAAATAAAGCCCGATTTAAAAATTATTAATGAATCTGCATTATTAACTGAACAGGACTGTCTTTTGTTTATGAGCCAGGATGCAGGAATAGGCATGCGGCTGGATATCGATCTTAGGAAATATTAATTTTGAGTTTCAAATCTAAAATAATAACCATACTTGTTCCAGTTATAATCATTATTCTTGGTTTCGGCTTTTTTAAATTGATGCTGGTAACCCGTGATAAAACACCAGATATTGAAATAAAGGAACATGTCTGGCGAGTGCAACAGACTCAGGTTAAAAAGCAGAAACTGGCACCGGTGATCACCCTTTATGGTAAAACAGAAACCACCGAGCTGTTTAATGCTGCTGCTCCTGCAGCCAGTGAAGTAGTGCAGCTACTGGTAAAGGAAGGCGAGTTTATTGAGCAAGGTCAGTTGATGCTTGGTCTGGACCCTCAGGATTTTGAACCTCTGTTAATGCAGGCACAGGCTAAAGTAAATGAACTGCAGGCCTCAATTCGTAGTGAAAAAATACGCCATGAGATCAATCAGCTATCCCTTCAAAATGAGCTTAAGTTACTCAAACTCAATGAAAAAGCCCTGCAGAGGGCGGAAAAAATAAAACGCCAGAAACTGGGATCGATATCGGAAACGGAACAGGCTATGCAGCAGGTTGAAAAACAGCGACTGGCCTATAATAGTATGAAGTTTAAGGTTAGTGAGCATGAAGCTCGGCTGGAACAGCTGCAGGCTCGTCTGCTTCAGGCCGAAGCAGATTTACAGAAAAGCCGTCTGGCCATGCAGCGCAGTCAGATCCATGCACCGTTTTCCGGCATTGTTGCCAAAGTTAATGTCTCTCAGGGTGACCGGGTTAATGCTAATGAAAAGTTACTCAGTTTTTATTCCATGCAGCAGCTGGATATCAGAGCCAAGCTGCCCATCAATATTCTTGGTGATGTTCAGGCGGCCTTAAAACGGGGTGAAAGACTCAGGGGAACAGCCTCCAATGGCGGACGACATGTGGCCATTCGGCTGGTGCGCCTGTCCGGTGAAGCGCAGGCCAGTGGTGTGGATGCCATTTTTACCATTGAAACACCCCATGCTACTTTTCGTATCGGTTCTATTGTTGTGATACGTCTGCAGCGCAGTGCCCAGGATGGTTTAATGAAAGTACCTTACCAGGCTATGTATGGTATGGATCGTCTGTATAAAATTGTCGATGGCCGCTTGCATAAAATTAAAGTAACCACCATTGGCGAAGCCCAGCTGGAACATAATGACAGTGATGCTCTGCCGCGATTACTGGTGCGCAGTGATGAGTTAAACAGTGGTGACATGATATTAAGTACCCATTTGCCCAATGCGGTCAGTGGTTTAAAAGTGCAGGTGGTTGAACAGGGACGGGATAAGGCAGGTAAATGAAAATAATTTCTACCTTTGCACACCATAAGGTTGCTGCCAATCTGTTAATGCTTATTATGCTGCTCAGTGGTATTTTTGCCCTGTCACGACTGAATGTACAGTTTTTTCCGACCTTTGAGCTGGATCGAATCAGTGTCCGGGTGATCTGGAGCGGTGCCAGTGCTGAAGATATTGAACAGGGGATCACTATTCCCCTGGAGCAGGCACTTAAAAGCGTTGAAAATGTCAAACACATGACCTCCACATCGGCGCAGGATGTGTCCTCTATTCAACTGGAGTTTTATGAAAATACCGATATGATTCTGGCTCTGGACAAGGTCAAGCAAAAGGTTGATGAGTTCCGCAACCTGCCCCTGGATGCAGAAAAACCTCAGGTCGAAAACCTGACCCGTTATGAGGGTATAGCTAAGCTTATTATCTCCGGCGGTCATAATGGCGGGCCGAAACTGGATATGCATGAATTGCGTATGCTGGCTAACCAGTTTGAACGTGAGCTGGTTAAACGAGGTATTGATAAGGTTGAAATTAATGGCCTGCCGGATGAAGAGATCAGTATTGAAATTCCGCTTGAACAGCTACAGTATCTGGATCTAACACTGGATGAAATCAGTCAGCGTATTAATACCTTCAGTAAAGATATGCCTGCCGGTACCCTGGGCAGTGAACACAGCGCCAAAGAATTACGAGCTCTGGAGCAGGCGCGCAGTGAACTGGAGTTTGCCCAGATCCCGGTGATCAGCACCAGTACCAACTTTGTGCGTCTGGGTGATATTGCCAGTATTAAGCGTCAGCCGGAAAAGGAAGGCGTGCTGCGGTTAAAAGATGGCCAGCCGGTAGTGGAGATGGCTCTGCAAAGAACTGAGGAGGGAAATACTCTTAAAGCGGCGCAGATTTTACAGGACTGGGTGGCAGAAAAACAGGCCAGCCTGCCACCTAATATCCGCATTGAAGTGTTTGATGAAAGCTGGAAAATGATCCGTGATCGTACCTGGTTGTTGCTTAAAAACGGTGGCAGCGGTCTGGTTCTGGTGGTACTCATCCTGTATTTCTTTTTAAATGCCCGGGTAGCCTTCTGGGTTGCTATTGGCATCCCGGTCTCTTTTATGGCAACACTGGCTATTTTATATGCTGTTGGTGGTTCTATTAACATGATCAGCCTGTTTGGTCTGATTATGGCACTGGGGATCATTGTTGATGATGCCATTGTGGTAGGTGAGGATGCCCTGGCCCATTATCAGGGCGGGGAAGCGCCGCTACTGGCTGCAGAAGGTGGCGCACGGCGGATGTTTGTCCCAGTTATTGCTTCCTCAATGACCACTATTGCAGCCTTTTTACCACTGATGATGGTGGGTGGTATTATGGGTAATATCCTGTTTGATATTCCGCTGATTGTTATCTGCGTGATCCTGGCTTCGCTGGTGGAAAGTTTTTTTGTGTTGCCCGGTCATTTACGTCATGCGTTCAGCCATTTTAAACGGGATGATAAAACCCATCGTTCTGCTCATCTGAGTATTAGAAATCGACTGGATGATGCATTTGATAAATTTCGTCAGAATCGCTTCAGATCACTTATTACCTGGTCACTTTCCCACCGTGCCATTATTATCGCCCTGGCATTTAGCAGTCTGATTTCAGCTTTCGGGCTGCTGGCCGGTGGGCGCATTAATTTTACTTTTTTCCCCTCACCGGAATCGACCATTGTTTATGCTAATGTCAGTTTTGTGGCCGGAACCTCTCGTGAAACCACGGAACGTTATCTTAAACAGATGGAAGAAAAGCTTAATGAAACCAATAAGGAACTGGGAGGGGGGCTGATAGAAATGGCGGTGACTATCAGCGGTAGTTCTTTCAGCGGCGGTAGTACCAGAAAAAAGGGCGATCAGCTCGGTGCTATTTTTGTGCAGCTAACAGAACCGGATAAACGTTCGGTGCGTAATCCGGAAATTATAGCGTTGTGGAAAAGCAAGCTGGAACAGCCGCCCGGACTGGATAATCTGACCATTGTGTCACGTAAAACCGGGCCGCAGGGCAGTGATCTGGTTATTCGTCTCAGCGGTAACAATACCACCCAGTTAAAACAGGCGGCCACGGAATTATCTTCGGCATTGCGTAATATTGATGGGGTTTATGGTATTGATGATGATATGCCCTATGGTAAGGAACAGCTAATTTACAGGCTTAAACCCACAGGACAGGTGCTGGGCTTGACGGTGGCAGATATTGGTCAGCAACTGCGTACCGCGTTTGATGGTAAGCTGGTGCAGATTTTTCAGGACGGCGCTAATGAGGTGGAAGTAAGAGTGCAACTGCCCAAGCACGAGCGGGATCAGATTAATACCCTGGAGCGTATTAATATTCGCATTCCCTCTGGGGAGTTTGTACCTTTAACCAGTGTTGCTCAATGGACAGTACGTCATGGTTTTGAAGTCCTGCGTCATGCTGAAGGTGAACTGGCACTGGAGGTATCTGCCGAGGTAAACTCCAGTGTTAATAATGTTAATAATATTCTGGACTCACTGGAACAGCAGGTACTGCCGGACCTGAAACAGAAATACTGGGTCAATTATTCTTTTGAGGGGCGTGCGGCAGATCAAAAAGAAACCATGGCTAAAATGAAATGGGGCGGGCTTCTGGGGCTGACTTTAATTTATATTGTGCTGGCCTGGGTATTTGCATCTTACGGCTGGCCGCTGGTAGTGATGGCTATTATACCCTTTGGTCTGGTTGGAGCTATCTGGGGGCATTTGATTCAGGGAATTGATCTGACCTTATTATCCATTTTTGGTATTTTTGGATTATCCGGGATTGTAGTCAATGACTCGATTATTCTGGTAACCTTTTATAAACATATGAGAGCAAAGGGGATGGCAATACAGGAGGCTTTAATTGAAGCCTCCGTACAACGCCTGCGTGCTGTGTTATTAACCTCTCTGACTACTATCGCAGGCTTATTGCCCCTGTTGTTTGAAACGTCTTTACAGGCACAGTTCCTGATCCCTATGGCGGTATCCATTGCCTTTGGTCTGGCCTTTGCAACGGTTATGGTGTTAATTATTATTCCGGTGTTTCTCTCTATTCATGAATCAATACACCATCAGTTTAAAAACTGGTTTGCTGCAGATAAATCCACAGGCAAGCCTGCTTATGCCAGAGAAGGACATCATAATGACTCCGTTTAAACTGGATGAACGTTTAAAGAATGACTGTTATATCTTATCTGAATCGGCACAATTTTATTTATTGCTTTTGAATAATGCCCTGGTCCCCTGGTTTATTCTGGTGCCTAAAACGGACAAAACCGAGCTTTATGAACTGGATGTTTTAATGCAGCAGCAGATTATGAGCCTGATTAACCATCTGTCTGATTTTATCAGGCAGGAATATCCGATTGATAAATTAAATATTGCGACCATTGGCAATATTGTCAGTCAGCTGCATATTCATATTATAGGCCGGTATAAAACGGACCCTTTTTGGCCGGGTGTGGTCTGGGGCGCGGAGCCTAAAGAAAAGTATGCGCAAAAAACAGTCAATAAATTAAAAATGAAATTGAAATCTATATTAGAAATATGATATATTATGATTTACTATATAGCGTAAAGAAATGGATGAGTTGACCACATATTCAGGAAATGGTTAATTTCAGACTAATTGAGTGTTATAGTATCAACACATGGTGGTTTATTTTAAAATAATAAAGCGTTTAGTAAGGAGATGGATATGAAGAAGTTAATTGCACTTTCAGTTTTTTCAGCTTTTATTCTAGGTATGGCGACTAATGCAAGCGCATCCTGGTGGGGAAGTAATGATGATAACGAATGTTGGGGACCTTATGGAAAGATCCCGGACTGTAACCCATATGACGAATGGGATCCAAGATACTGGATGGAAGAGATGTCAGATACCTTTGATGATGATAATGATTATTATCGTTATGGTGGTTATGGCCGAGGTTATGGCTATGGTGCTCCAGGCTATGGTGCTCCAGGCTATGGTTATGGTGCTCCAGGCTATGGTTATGGTGCCCCAGCCCCAGGTTATGGTTATGGTGCTCCTGCTTATGGCGGTTATCAGCAGCCATATTATCCAGCACCCGCACCCGCACCAGCACCAGCACCCGCAGCGCCTGCCGCTCCAGCACAATAAACTGTTATTCTAAAAATATTAGTTACACAGTTTTGTTCTGTAAATGCCAGTTTCAGGGAAACCTGAACTGGCATTTTTTTATGCCTCCTTATAAGTATCAGTTCCATCGACTTTTCCCAGCTTGAAAATGATGCTTACTGCCCCAAACTTTTCCAGATAACATAATTTCAAGGAATATTATGAACCAGCCGGATCCGCTTGCGGTTAAGCAATTTTTATTATCACTGCAGGATACTATCTGTCAGTCTCTGGAACAGGCGGATAAGCAGCAGCAATTTATTGAAGAAGACTGGCAGCGGAAAACTGACGGTGGAGGGCGTACACGGGTATTGAGCGATGGTGCTGTCTTTGAACAGGCAGGGGTTAATTTTTCCCATGTTACTGGTGATTCGCTGCCCCATTCAGCCACAGCCAAACGGCCGGAATTACAGGGTTGTTCCTTTGAAGCTATGGGTGTGTCTCTGGTGATACATCCGCATAATCCGTATATTCCCACCACTCATGCCAATGTCAGGTTTTTTATTGCTCAGAAAGAGGGGGCTGAACCCATCTGGTGGTTTGGCGGCGGCTTTGATTTAACTCCTTACTATCCCTTTAAAGAAGATGTTATTCACTGGCATCAACAGGCTAAACAAACCTGTGATGAGATTGATCCGGCTTATTATCAAAAATACAAACAATGGTGTGATGACTATTTTTATCTGCCGCATCGCAGAGAAACCCGTGGAGTCGGTGGCCTGTTCTTTGATGATTTTAATGACCAGGACTTTAATCACTGCTTTAATTTTATGCAGAGTGTCGCTAATAATTTTATTCCTGCCTATCTGCCTATTGTTGAAAAGCGAAAAGATACGCCGTATGGTGAGCGGGAACGAGATTTTCAGCTTTATCGACGTGGCCGGTATGTGGAATTTAATCTGGTGTATGACCGTGGAACCCTGTTTGGTCTGCAGACCGGAGGACGTACCGAATCAATTTTAATGTCTCTGCCGCCACTGGTGAAATGGCGTTATAACTGGCAACCTGAACCCGGCTCAGCTGAAGCCGATTTATATGATAACTATCTAAAACCTCAAAACTGGCTGGATCTGTAAAATATGACAAATAATATAAAATCTATGCAACAGCCCGAGCTGATTCAGGAATATCGTAATACCATCGGCCTGTTTGCAACGGGTGTAACGGTATTGATTATTGAATATCAGGGACAGGTGCGCTGTATGACAGCCAATGCTGTCAGCTCCCTGTCACTGGATCCGGTGCAATTGCTGGTCTGTCCTTCTAAAAAAGCAGCTTTTTCAGAATTGCTGCATAAAGGTGCTCATTTTACCGTCAATATTCTGGGTATCCATCAGGAAGATTTATCTAATTATTTTGCCGGGGCTAAAACTGAGACGGTAGAAAATGAAACGCATTATGACCAGCTTTTCAGTAACGCCTTTTCTGCCCCGCGTCTAAAAGACTGCATTGCATCATTTGCCTGTCGTATCAGTCAGCAATATGATGGTGGTGACCACTGGATTGTTCTGGGTGAAGTTATAGAGTTATATAAAAATAATAAAGAGCTGGAACCGCTGTTATTTTTTGGCGGCAAATACCATTACCCGGCCATCCCTGATGATGAACATATTCAACCTGCTGCTGATCCATACAAATAAAGCGGGTCTGAAATGTGTTTTAATAGCATTATCTGAGTCATTTTGTATACTTATCCACAGCAATAGTGGAGAATCCAGTGCGTTTGTCAGTTAAAGCCATTAATTTTTTTATCCTGCCTGCGGTATTAATTGTATCAGGCTTACTGGTTACTAATGTTTTAACCTATCATCGTCTGACGTATGAAACTCCGGTTACTAAATTACAGGTCAGACAGCTGGATAAACAGCGTTTTAAGGTGCGTGTTATCTATTTAAATAATTGCACAGCAAAGACCTATCTCTTAAAAGGTGATGAGTGGCAGCTTGATGCGCGCATTATAAAATGGCATAACTGGGCCAATTTATTCGGCCTGGATGCCCTGTTTCAACTGGATCGGATACAAGGACGTTACCGCTCTATAGAACAGCAAAGACAGAATTTACCCACGGTTTATAAACTGGAAAATGAGCCTGTTATGGATTTATGGGCTCTGAAAAAACACTATCAGTGGCTGCCATTACTGGATGCAGAGTATGGACAGTCTGTGTTTATGAGTATGAAGCCTGAACAGTGGTATGAAGTCCATTTATCACAAAGCGGTCTGATTGCCCGAGAAATTAATCCAGCCTCAGGAACAGACCATTGCTCTGTCTCTATAGCTCAATAAGATTGATAAGTTAAATGCCAAAAACAGTCCGAAAAACCAGCTTACGTTCTCCGTTACAGAATATATTCTCTTACGATAAATACTGGGCGGAATGTTATGGCGTGTCTGAATACCTGCCTCATACTCTGGAAGAAATGCATGCTCTGGGCTGGGACTCCTGTGATGTGATTCTGGTAACCGGTGATGCCTATGTGGATCACCCCAGTTTCGGCATGGCTCTGATTGGCCGCTTGCTTGAATCGCAGGGGTTCCGGGTGGGTATTATTGATCAGCCTGACTGGAACAGCAGTGATGATTTTAAAGGCCTGGGCAAGCCTAATCTGTTTTACGGGGTAACCGCCGGTAATATGGATTCCATGATCAATCGTTATACAGCGGATCGTAAACTGCGTCATGATGATGCCTATACGCCTGATGATATTGGTGGTAAACGACCGGATCGGGCTGTTACTGTTTATACCCAACGCTGTAAGGAAGCCTGGTCTGATGTACCGGTTATTGTTGGTGGTATTGAAGCCAGCCTGCGTCGTATAGCTCATTATGACTACTGGTCAGATAAGGTCAGACGCTCAGTATTATTTGATTCTAAGGCTGACCTGCTGGTCTATGGCAATGGTGAACGTCAGATCACGGAAATTGCCCATCGTCTGAGCCGTGGAGAGTCCATAGATAAACTGGATAATATTCGTGGTACAGCATTTGTGGTTAAACATGCCCGCAAAGGCTGGATGGAAATAGACTCCAGCCGGGTGGATCGACCCGGAAAAGTGGACGCGGTAGTCAGTCCCTATGAACAGCTTGATGAAACACCTTGCTCTGATAAAGACCCGGCGCAGCCAGCAGAAATTGCTGTGCCCTTAAAAAGCATTGTCAAAACACTGGATCGGGAACGCTGTGTGATCCGTCTGCCATCGTATGAAAAAGTCAAAGCTGATTTGGTATTATATGCCCATGCTTCCCGTGTTTTACATCTGGAAACCAATCCTGGTAATGCCAGGGCACTGGTGCAAAGACATGATACTAAAGATATCTGGTTAAATCCGCCGCCTTTTCCATTGACCACAGAAGAGCTGGATCAGCTGTTTGAACTACCTTATACCCGACTGCCGCATAAGGATTATGAGGGTAAAAAAATGCCTGCTTATGAGATGATCCGCTTTTCTATTAATATTATGCGCGGCTGTTTTGGTGGCTGTACTTTCTGTTCCATTACTGAACATGAAGGGCGGGTTATTCAAAATCGATCAGAAGATTCTATTATTCGGGAAATTGAAGAGATACGTGATCATGTGCCCGAATTTAAAGGTTATATTTCTGATTTAGGCGGTCCCACTGCCAATATGTGGCGACTGGCCTGCGA
>JALSUJ010000272.1 GCA_027071355.1 Gammaproteobacteria bacterium
AAACAAAGTACGCGTTTGTCCAAAGCGTTGGTAGTTTTGTTGTTAGATGCTTGAATTCTTGACGCAATAGGCGACTACTAACACCCTTCATCCGCTTTATAAGCTTGTGTATCCCAAATTGTGGATCAACCTCAAGAAGCAAGTGTACATGGTCTTTATCACATTCAACCTCAAACAACTCGGCCTCCAGATCATTGCAAACATCGTACAGGATATCTTTCAACCGAGACTCAACATCACCAACGAGAACCTTGCGCCGGTATTTCGGACACCAAACAACATGATATTTGTTTGAATATACAATGTTGTTGTTGGATTTGTATTTCATATACCGTATTATATGGAAAGCCATAAGATAATACAAGTAGTCGCTTATATCCCCATGGCTGAAGCGAGGGGATTTACGCTATTTTTTGTTAAAGTTTATCTGGAAGAAGACTGTGATCTGGATCGTTTTATGCAGAAATGGAAGCAGAGTAAAGGGGCAGAGCCCGTTATTTTGCGTGAATTCATGGACCCGTGTTTTGTTCGTGGGCTACCAGGATTTAATCCGACATTCCTGCAGAAATATTGTACTGTCAAGAAGGAGTGAGGCATGGCAAAATTTCATCTAATGACAATGGGGATGAATAGTGTCGATCCACATTATCATGGTCTTGTTGAGATTGACGATGATAATTTAATCTTACAGTGATGCCGAACAATCTCTCAAGGATAGGACGTTCACTCAACGTTTAACATCGTAAAAAAAGACCCTCTTCGGAGGGTTTTTTTTCGTCTGTTAATAATTACTACTACAACGATCTTTTATAATTGGCGCTTACTGTTATCAGTTTGCAATGATAGTTATTTTGTTAGATACTAACGGCTAAGGCTATGTCGAAGCCAGCTGCCCACTTAGCAGACCTTACAGGACGACAGATTTCATAATTCATTTCCTTTAATGACTAGGTAATTGGCAGTGGGCACCGATAATAACCCGTACATTACTGGAGCTATTATGAAAAATAAACCAAGAATTGTTGTTCCTTCAAAAGATTTTAGGTTTTTCAAGTCCGAAGCAAAGAGAATCAAGAAAGAATCCCACGTCCCTCACTATCAGGCTCTTGAGATTGTTGCCAAAACTCATGGGTTTAATAATTGGCGTGAGGTATCGATTGCCAACAAACCCTATAATATTATCGAAAATGCCTACAAAAACGGCTGTCTAGTAGTTTTTGATATCAAGGAAGCTTCCGAATCCATTCTATGGGGTATAGATGACGATTTCATAAAGCATGAAGAATTGATATTCGATGTTGTTGAAAAAGAATTATATCAGCGGTTTTCCGATTCTACTGATGAAGATGATGATCAGGGTCGGGTAATGAAAGATATTTATACAGAAGTTGAATTACAGGAACAGTTTCAAGAACTATACCATTATAATTATTCATTTTTCCTGATCAAAAATTCAGAGAATATGTCATTAGAAAAGCTGCTTGTTCGGTTAAAAGAATATTCGTTTTGGCCACCTCAATTCCTTTGGTTTAAAGGTAAATTTACTAGCACCTATTATCTACCTGCTACTGACAATGACGGTAAAACGTTAGGTATCAGGATGTAAAAAGAAAAAAGTATTAGTGATTCACCAAACCTTTGTATACCGACTTGCTCTTCGGAGGGTTTTTTTCGTCTGATAATAATTATTGAGATACTCTTGAAAAAGAGTATTAAAGGCGTTATAATAATATTGTATTATTAACTCAATCCGTACAGAGGAGACCATTATGAATGCAAATACTGCAACTGTTATTCCCGAACCGAAAAGTTGTCAGGAATTCAATCAAACGCTTGATGCTTTAGGTATCTTGCCAATGAGTGATAACGATATTCTTCAGTTAAAAAAAACTGAAACTCGGCAACGCCTTATTCAGGCTTTAAAGCAAGCAAAAACGAATCCCAACGCAAAAATGTATTTGCTGCGCGTGACACAACAATATCGATCCAACCAACCATCATCACCGGCTACTGCTAATCCGCCGGGCCAGAGACAACCAATGCCTGTCCATATTGACAATCAACCTGAACCTCAATCTCAATCTCTCCCGTATCAGGAACACGCACCAGATTCATTACCAGATAACAAAGAATCTTATTTGTCCTGCCATGCCTACGGATCCAAAGCCGCTGTTTGTGTCAACGCGAATGAGTACAACGGTCTTTCTACAGTTAGCTTGCAGGGCGCACTGGCAAAATCACCCAGGGTATATGACTGGGACAACAAAATCATAATCTCTGTAACCGAGATGGAGCTGCCAGCCATTGCCTGTGTCCTATTAGGCCTGCTATCGTCATGTGCTTTTGCAAATCACGGCCAGCAAAAGAACAAAGGCTTTAAAATCGAGAACCAGGCAGGTAAGATATTCTTCCAGTTATTCGAGAAAGGAAAACCAGCGGTTGGTGTTCCGGTCAGCCCGGCAGATGCGTACAAAATGGCATCAATCACGCTAAAACAGCTACAGCACAACACGCCCTGGTTAACAATAACAGATACCATTAACGTGCTTCGATTGACGGAAGCCAGGTTACTGAATACAGGCAATTAGAGGGATTTTTCAATGACGATACTGCACACAAGAATCGAGCCAACCGACAACAAAAAGATTTTCCATGGCACATGGGCTATGGGCAGTACAGGCGGAAATGTTCAAGTTGTCGTTAAAATACCCACACCGGATGATCGTATAACGGCCGAGCTGGCTTTGCTGCATTATTTACTGGAAGAAGCCGAAGTCTCAGGTGAAAACAGGGCAGGGAATAACCTGGTTATTCATTGCTCCGCCGGAGCCATTAAAAAGCTGCACCAGGCACGATCCAGCAAAAAGGAATTGATCCCTTACGCCCATTTCCTGCGCACTCATTTTATTGCTGCCAGGATTGTTGTGGACAAAAAACCACTAAAGATTGAGACGCCAAAACCGGATAAACAAATCTACTTGACCGGTCCACTCAAGTACATTGTCAATAGCCCGCAGCTGGGTCCGGTCGTGATAAGCCATCACGTCATTGATCGCTACGCACAACGGGCCGGTGCTTCGATTGAAAATGCGAGAAGGCGTATCGTTGAGATGTTGAAATCGGGCAAAATGGAAAAAATCAAGGAAAAAGACAGAGAGCGTGAAAAAGCCATCCTTCGCCATGGAAAGGAATCGGTTTTGTATGGCTACCGATACTGGCATATACGCTGTATTCCGAAAAGCAGGACAACAGATCTTGTAACGATCTATCCTACCCATCGGTTACAATGAAACCACATCAACGAGGATAATCGGATGTCAGCAAAAAAACAAGCCGAAATTACCATGGCCATCATATTTTTGATTAGTTTTTCTACGGCAATGGTAATTTCCCTGGCGATGCTTATGGCTTATTTTTATGTTGGCGTACCTGTCACTGCATTTTTTATTTACCATTATCTTCGTTGGAAAAAAACCTACAAACAGGAATGTGTAGAGTTGGAACAATATATCAAAACTGGTCCTACTGGTGATTACATCGTAGCTCACGGTAGCAGCCATAGACAGTATGATGATGACGACTATATAGACCATGGTTTCCATAGCAACGATCTCGATGAAGATATCAATCCTGCCACAGGCCTTCTTATGGTTGGCGGTCTAGACGTAGAAGGAAATCTATATGGTTTTTCAAACGATGACGATGACTGGTCGTCTTGTTCAGACGATGACTGGCCGTAAACAATATTATGTACGATAATCATACATTATCGTACATAAAAAGAAAGCGATGAAAAAAGAATAAACCTGAAATAGATTGATGAAACGTACAACATTATTTGCATTTAATGCCTTTGTCGGCTGGAGAGGATTGTTATGTGTGACTGTATGAATATGGCTGGATATGGCCCCGATAGTTGGGGTAAACATCATCATATTAATTGCGAAAAATATGGCACAGAAAAACACTCATACCTGTTTTATTACGAAGAAACTGAAGATGCATGGGTGCCTGTGCCAGAAAGGACTGAGCATTTAATTGACGCTGCGGATCAGTTGGAAGATGGTGAAAAAATGCAACTCGAATTCAAGCGTGTAGATATGACTGATAAACAGTATGCTGAGTTACCTGATTGTTGAGCATAACGCCATGCTCAGTTGCGAATAACCGTGACTGAGAACTTTAATTAAACACAAATAGTCGCTGGCGGTTATTTGTCCACTGGAGATAATTCGTTATGCCTAATTGTCATATCTGTGACGACGATAGATTACCATGTAATTATTGTGCTAAAGACCGAGACGGGAAAGCATATCTTGCCTCTGGTGCCGTTTATATTGCTGCCCGGCTGATAGATATGTTTGATCAACCAACGATGGCAATAGAGTCATTAAAGACCGCTGGATTTACGACTGAGGATTTTGCACAAGCCGCTGAATCAGACTTAGAGATAATTAGACCCTACTTTTCTGGGCTGCCCAAAGGTAAATGAGTCATAACGTGAAAGCTAACCGGAGCGCCGGATAATATGAAGAAAGTAATTTTAAACTATAAAGTCGAGCAACACGAACTGACTACTAACGAAGCGGCGGAAGTAGGCGCGTCCGAGTTTAGCGACTTGTTATCTGCCGATGTGGGGGCGATTTTTTCTCCCGATAGATGCTACCGCTATGCACTCTGGCGCAGGTGGGATCAGAACGCCCCTTATGCGTTGTTCATCGGCTTAAACCCCTCTACGGCCGATGAGCGAGAGGACGATCCAACAATAAGGCGCTGTAAGCGTTTTGCGGCGGATTGGGGATATGGCGCTGTGTATATGGCAAACCTATTCGCACTGCGCGCCACTGATCCTAAAAACATGCTGGTGCATCCTGAACCTGTTGGGATTGATAATGATGTGACCCTGCACGATTTAGCGCGTGGTGCAGGGGTGATAGTCTGCGCATGGGGTGCGCACGGGGGCCATATGCAACGCGACCAACATGTGAAGGGATTATTGGCAGCATATGAGTTGAAATGCCTCGGAGTGACTAAAGCTGGAAAGCCGCGACATCCGTTATACATTAAGGCTGATAAGCCGCTAGAGGCACTAGACAGATAACGCTTGAACATCCACTGGAGTGGCTTATAGTGATTGGGGTTAAGTAACTGGGGGTAAAATATCATGATGTATGTTTTTAGTGATAAAACATTGAACGATGCAATTCTGTCGTGGGCGAAGGATAAAATTGACAGCGATGATAGTGGCGAAGACAAAACCGTTTATGCCAGCCAGGTGGATGATTATTGTGATGCGATCAGGGAGTTTATGTCTTCAGATGCCGTTATTCACCACAAAATGACGGTTACGGTGAATAGCGATCCGAGTTGAATTGCATCGTTAGATTTTTAATAAACACCGTGAAATGAGCGAAACACGTCATTGTACATAAAAAGAACGCGATGAAAAATAGAGAATAAACCCGGAATAGATTGATGAAACGTATAACATTATTTGCATTTAATGCCTTTATAGTATTATTAATTAGCTACCCTTCAATGGTATTCGCTGAAACTTACAAAGTAGTAGTCAGCGTTTATCTTGAACCAGGTAATACCTTACCTCTAATTCTTGAGGGAACGAACAGATGCTTAACAAAAGGTCTTGTGACTGTTCATGATAACGGAATATTTGTTTTTACCAACGCAACACAATGTGGCCTCAAAAAGAAAGATATTCTCTATTGCCAAGGCAATAAGATAGAAAGGTCGAGGTCAGTAACAAAAATAATCTCACGTGAACTATCAGATCTTGCAAAATATCTCAGTGCTGTGGCAAAAACTGGACATTTAAAAGAAAAAGTAGAATTATCCCGAATAGCCAAACTACAGGAATCTATTAATAACCATGAAAATGATACTGTTTGGGAAATAAAGGCCGATACAATTTGTAAAAAAGTCCTTAACAAAAAATAGCGTAAATCCCCTCGCTTTAGCCCTGGGATATAAGCGATTGCATGTATTATTTTATTACTTTCTATATAAAACGGTATATGAAATACAAATCCAACAACAATATTGTATATTCAAACAAATATCATGTTGTTTGGTGTCCTAAATTATGTGCATTTGTGCGCGTTGTATGAAATCATGTGATGTTGGTTTTGTTCGTGGTGTAAGCGATTTGGCTGGCGGAGAATATTATAATGGCCCAGAAATTTGTGAGCGGTGTATTAGTGAGATACGAGAAAACGCAATAGCATGTCGTCAGGCTATTAGTGTCTGCAAAGCCTCTGCTCGACTTGGTTACTCTGGCGGTAAGATGATTTACACATAACGCTTGAACTCAGTTGTGCGAAAGCGCAGCGTTTTTGAACATCCACTGGAGTGGCTTATAGTGATTGAGGTTGTTAAGTAACTGGGGGTAAAATATCATGATATATGTTTTTAGTGATAAAACATTGAACGATGCAATTCTGTCGTGGGCGAAGGATAAAATTGATAGCGATGATAGCGGCGCAGACAAAACTGTTTATGCCAGTCTGGTTGATGACTACTGTAATGCGATCAGAGAATTTATGTGTTCGGATGCCGTTATTCATCACAAAATGATGGTTACTACGGTGAATAGTGATTAAAAATGTACATAATATCTGGAAACAAATGATGAAATTTATAAATATAGTTATTTATATGATATTAATTGCTAGTGCCAAAGCATTAATTATTTATGGACCAAACATCCATATTGATTCAGTTATAAATACATTAAAAAACGCCTATGTAATCGAAATTATTAGTTGGTTTTTTCTTTCCATTGGATTAGTGAATTATCCTGATTATTATGATGCTTACCGAAAATGTGCTGGGTCAAGCCGTGAGGAGAGATTAGTTGATATCGAGGGTGAATTAGTGCCAACTATTATTGAAAAACAATGGCAATCCGGTGACCACGATGCGGCGAAAAAAAAAATTACATTATACGCATATATTATTATTATTTTCCTCTATTGGTACCTTTATTGGCATCTTTACGGGTCATTAATGACGGTTACGGTGAATAGCGATCCGAGTTCAAACATCTAACAACGAAACTACTAACGCTATGGACAAACTCGTACTTTGTATCAACAGTTGGCGGGTGCACCATTAGGTTCAACCATATATAGGAAAAAATATTGAATACCGCACTCAGTAAAGAAACAAAAAATATTGTTGCCCGTATTAAGGATCGCGGTACCCGAAAAAATACCGACAAAGCCCGCGCTTCAGATTTGGAATATTTTTGGGCGTGGGCGGATCTATCTCACAACCTGTCTGAGTCCTACCCTGTTCCATGGGAAATCATTCTTGACTTTGTTGCCAGGCACTTAGAAGGAAACTTCCCGCCTCACATCGAAGAAGAACTCCTAAAAAATAAAATAAAACAAAAAAAGGGACGGCATAAACTCAAAACAGTCATGCGTCGCCTGTCAACATTGAGCTGGAAACACAACGAAGTTGGTGTTCCAAAAGAAAAAAATCCAGTATTTCATCACGAGATTACAGAATTAATCAAAAAAGCTGCTGATGATCCAACGCATGCACGCAAGCCCGCCCAGGCAGCTGATAAAGCAATTATATTGAAAGTGTTAGAGGACATAGATGACGATATATTCGGTAAAAGAGATCGAGCTTTAATGGCTGTAACCTGGGCATCAGGTGGACGAAGACGATCAGAATCATTACAAATGACCATGGAAAGCAGAACAATCGGGCAAGATAAAAATGGCAGCTATTATATATTTGAATTAAGCAGCGTAAAAAATAAGAAAAATACAGACAGCCCTTTAAAGGTAAAAATATCGGGCATTGCGAAAGATTATCTTGATGATTGGTTAGACTCAGCGGCCATTACATCGGGCTATATTTTTCGACAAATGTCAAAAGGTGGAAAAAGTATTAAAAAGAACCCGATATCAGGAACACAATTCTACAGAATTGTAAAAAAGCGGTTTCTCCAGGCGGGAATTAAAGATCCGGAAAGGTTTTCACCTCATTCATTGAGAAGCGGATTTATAACGGAATTTGGAAAACAGGGTGGCAATGTCGGGGATGGAATGGCGGTTACTGGTCACCGCTGTTTGCAAACATTCATGAGCTACTACCAGGCCGGTGAAGCAGAAACCAATACAGCGTCCAGCTTACTTGATGGCCATTGACACTCTTTATCTACGCGGGGTACATTTACCCCACCTAAAACGATTTAGTACGGTAAAAATAGGCCTTTTACTCCGTCTACACGGGGAACACTTCAATCACCAGCACGTTTCTGAGCTGGTCTGACCTTTACCCCGCCTACACGGGGAACACTTCGTGACTCATAGCATACCTCCGGGGCTTCGCCCTTTACCCCCCGCCTACACGGGGAACACGTCACGCGGCATGGCGATATGAATATCGGATTCCCTTTACCCCGCCTACACGGGAACACTATATAGAGAGTGGCCTAAATAATGCTAATCCACCTTTACCCCGCCTACACGGGGAATACTTGACATATCAAATAGACCATACAAACCTATGCCCTTTACCCCCGCCTACACGGGGAATACCTCCATGCAGCGTCCGTAAAATCAAGCATTTTCCCTTTACCCCCGCCTACACGGGGAACATCCATCGCCTGAACCAGAAATATCGTGTTTAATCCCTTTACCCCACCTACACGGGGAACACCAAGCATTTTTGCAATAACCGACCTATTGATTCCCTTTACCCCCGCCTACACGGGGAACACTCTTCCTATAAGTTGTTGATTAGCAGGTTGCTTTCAAGCGCCTGCCAATCTACCAACCAATATTACCATATTCAACTATGATTTTTTAGCAATTGCTAAACTCCAACTCGTTTATACTTCTCAACAAAAGCCGCTATTTTTTGAAAAACGGTCTGCTTTTTAGTTTTATATTGTGGGTTAAGTGGACTCATTTTTGGAAGCGTTGAATTTAGCTCGGTGCCGTTTTCACTCGCGTATTCGTGTTTGAGTGATACAGTGATATAACGCCACGCAGATCCTTCATCCAACCCCTCTGAACGGATCAGCCATCTACCGAGCCACGAACATCGTTGGCGATTTGCCAGATCTGGCGTTGCAGTGCGGCGCGTTGTTGGATGCCTGTCATAATATTATGTGTCCAAAATTTTCTTTACGCCATTCAGTACATGACGCATATTACTGGCACTTATTGTATCAATCGTTATGCCGTTTGCCTTCAGCACATCTGCTGCTTTTTTAAGGTCGGGTTCGGGAAAGACATCCAGTGGATACGCATCACACCATTGTCTTATTTTGTGTAGCTTTTCTTTGATTTCCTCAACATCTTCCAGCAGCACAAAATCATTCTCCATGCCTGGTGGAACTTCACTGGCAACGAAACACCCTTCCTCACTGCTTTTTCTGAAACTGTAAATTTTCATAACCCCCCCCCTTGATAACTAATAAATACTACTACTATTAAAGAGTATACAACATTCTAAGTAAGACTGTCTTTAGTGAATATCCGGCACTGGGAATGCCCGAACTGTCATGTAAATCATGACCGTGATATTAACGCTGCGATGAACATCTGGCAGCAGGGCATTATCAAGTTAAAGGCGGCTGGTCTGACCGTCTCT
>JALSUJ010000273.1 GCA_027071355.1 Gammaproteobacteria bacterium
GGATAATATATGCTAAACTCGCTGCCGTGCTGACAGATAAAATAAAAAAAAACATACAAACAGCTTATTCTAATTTGCTTGAAAGCAAAGAGCTTAAGCCCAGATATGGTCAAAAACTCATGATTGCAGATATTGCCCGAATCCTGGGCAATATTGACAGGGACGATCCGGATGTCCCTTATGTCTGTACCCTGGAAGCCGGTACCGGTACCGGCAAAACCATTGCCTATATTGTCTCGGCCCTGCCTATAGCGAAAGAACATAAGAAGAAACTAATTATTTCTACTGCCACTATCGCCCTGCAGGATCAAATTCTGGTAAAAGATCTGCCAGATATTCAACGTCATAGTGGTCTGAATTTTTCGTTTACCCTGGCTAAAGGACGTAAACGTTATGTTTGTCTTCATAATCTGGAAAATTATGTCAGTCTTAAGGCTCAGGATGAACTCCCTTTAAGTCAATTACCTGATCGGGATGTATTATTAAACAATAAAGATGATATTGAGTTGTACCATGAATTACACCAGGCCTGGCATAACAAACAATGGGATGGTGAACTAGACAGCTGGGAGGACCCAATTTCAAACAGCAGCTGGTTTCCACTAACCTCCGATCAGCATCAATGCAGCGGCAAGCGCTGTTCATTTTATAATGAATGCGTCTATTTTAAAGCCAGAGAAGCTATTTTTAAGGTCGACTGTATTATTGCCAACCATGATCTGGTGATCAGTGATCTGAATATGGGGGGTGGTTATATACTACCCCCACCGGATGAATGTATTTATATTTTTGATGAAGGCCATCATCTGCCGCTTAAAGCTCTGAATCATTTTCATTATTCATTTTATATTAAAGCCGCCATAAAATGGCATGAACAGCTGCTTTCCAGTTTAAAAAACTTTCAGGCACTAGCCAAACCAACAGTAAAAATAAATCAGATAATTAATAACTTACCAGATAAAGTTAAAGATCTATCTCAGCTTTGTATTGATTTGCATGGTATTTTAAAACAAATTGATTTTCCTCTACCGGGAAGTGGTTTTACTACTCAGCAAGCTAGTGCGGCAGTATATCGTTTTGAGCATGGTCAGGTACCACAAAACATACAGCATCAGTGTCAGCAGCTTTTGCTTCAATATGAAAAGCTTTATGCTGACCTGCAAACCATCTGCACCAGCCTGAAGGACACGCTGGATGGTGAAATAACCGGATTAAAAATAGAAGTGGCTGAACAATGGCTGCCGCTGATTGCTCCCATGCAGAACCGCGCTGAAACCGCTATGAACCTGTTTACAGCTTATACCGTCAATGATAAAGCGGAGCAACCTCCAAAAGCCCGCTGGCTGAAAAAAACAGAAGATAGAGATAACTCTGATCTGGAGCTGGCCTGTAGTCCTATTCTAGCAGCCAACACCCTTGAACAGATCCTCTGGTCTCATTGCTATGGCGCGGTAGTCACCAGTGCAACGATTGCGGCCCTGGGTAATTTTGACCGATTTATCCTTAATTCTGGTGTACCGGGATATTTTAACCGTCTGCCCAGTCCTTTTAATTATCAGGAAAATGTCGAGTTTGTGGTACCCAAAATGCAAAGTGACGCGACTCAGTATCAGGCTCATACTGATGAAGTGGTCAAAATCCTGAAAAAAATTATTGATCCTGACAAAGGCAGTCTGGTTCTATTTTCCTCTAAAAAACAGATGAATGATGTAGAGTATGAATTATTACGCAGTTCTGGATTATGGAAACAGCTATTACTCACCCAGGGCCAGAAAAATAAACAGCTCATAATTAACGATCATAAAAAGCAGATTGATAAGGGTAAAGGCAGTGTTATTTTCGGGCTGGCCAGTTTTGCAGAAGGTATTGATTTACCGGGCAGTTATTGTGAACACGTTATTATCGCCAAACTGCCCTTTTCTGTCCCCAATGATCCAGTTGATGCATCCTTAACTGAATGGCTGGAATCCCAGGGCAGAAATGCCTTTATGGAAATTGCCGTACCCGATGCTTCTATTCGCCTGGTACAGGCCTGCGGACGTTTGATCCGCAAGGAAACCGATACCGGCAGGATCACTCTGCTGGATAAACGTATTATGACTAAATTTTACGGTAAAAAAATATTAAATGCTCTGCCGCCTTATAAGCTGAGTTTAAATATTGAGGTTTAAGCGTTATTTAGCGTTAAGCGTTAAGATTATATTTCTTTCAGGCTGGGGGAGAATCGCCAGTAGAGAAATAAAAATATCAGCATATTTAGTACTCCGATAAGAATAAATAAACTATATAAGGTTAAGCCTATCTGCAGTAAAAGCATAGTGGCTAGTGCTGATATCACCATAAACAGGGAATTAATGATGTTATTGGCAGCAATTGTTCTCGAACGGTTAGCGATATCACTGCGTTCCTGAAGAATGACATATAGGGGAACAATATAAAATCCGCCGGATACGCCTAACAATAAAATGGCTAATAAAATCTGAATACTGCTTATATTAGCAAACATGGCAGTCCAGCCCTGTAATTCTTTTACAGCATATAACTGCTTAGCATCCACTAGATATGCGCTCAAATAATACAGAGCCAGAGAGAAAACAGAAATTCCCAGCGTGCCAATAACTATCCATTTTATACTTTTTTCGAGATTTTTTGACTTTCCGGCAATCATTGACCCCACGCCAATACCAATAGAAAACAGGGTAAGCAATAATGTGACCACCTGCTCATTGCCCATCAAAATCTCCCGGGTATAAGCGGGTAAAACAGCCAGAATAGTTGCACCAACAAACCAGAACCATGAGATAGCCAGAAT
>JALSUJ010000274.1 GCA_027071355.1 Gammaproteobacteria bacterium
GGTACAACAGACGATCAGACCGAGCACCTCCTGGCTGCCCGGAGGCATAAAGTCGCACTCCAGCCTCGCCAACCCATACCAGCAAAGTACCCACCTGAGCGGCAAGTTTTATAGCCGCATGGGATACTCGCGTACCTGGCTCCAGCATAATACAGGCAATAGAACCCACCGGAATTTGCATTCTCTCGCCTTCTTTATCAATTACCACAAAGGCACCATCTTTTACATCAATCTGGCCATACTGCACAAAGATCATAGAACTACGGTCTTTCATGGGGATAGGCTTAAGCGGAATATAGGTCACTATAACTCTCTACTCAGGCTGTATGTGATATGTCTAAATCAACACTGTAACCGGCAGCAGTCAGCATATTCACCAGACGTTCCACCGTGCATTTTTCTATTCTGCCTTTAATCACATCGTTAAGGTGCAACTGTGTTGTTCCCAGGCTGCTTGCTGCTTCTGTCTGTGTCAAACCTGAGTATCTTACATACTCAGATACTTCAGTCATTAACTGTGAACGCAGTCTTAAATTGGTTGCCTGACCAGGATCATATTCAATCGCATCCCATACACTCTTAAATTCTTTCTGCATAATATTGGCACCTTTTAATCACTCGTTTCAAACAAGTTTTAGACTACGTCATATAAGAGCATCGAGTCTTTAGCTGATATAAAGTATATGGATACTATTTCCAAGTTTAACAATATAAGTGGCTCAATACTGGCTAACCGGCTTTACCAGCAATAAACCACAACCAAATGCCTTGGCCGGCCCTACCCCTTTAAATAAAGCCTGTAAACATAACTTAGGATCAGCAACAGTTAACAAGCCCTCATAATCCAGAGTACTGTAACGAATCATTTTTTTCTGACTGGTTTTAACAGACTGATGCCGTGTATAGGCATCAACACGTATAGCTGAATCACAAAACTCAAACCCGGCTACTGCGGCCCGTTTTTGCAACCAGGCTATACCGGCCTGCTGAACCAATTGCATTTCATAGGGACGATTATTTTTATTTTGTTGTTGATAGTCCATTTGTTTTTTTAGATCCATTACCACATCATGGCGACGTTTTTTTCCCTTATCGTCGGTTCGGCTAACCACAGGGTTAACTCGCAAGCGAAAAGCTAGCTGCTGCCCGGAATATAGTTTTGGGCAATATTGTTTATGCTCCACTGACCATAGTTGTTGTTCCGCATCGGGTCTGCGCTCAGATACAACATAATAAACAGGCCAGCCATTAATCTGCTCACGCCGAAACAGAAAGTCCCGCCCGGCATCTGGATCTGGTTTAAATAATTGCCATATTTGCTGGTGTTCTTTATAGCTATCGACGCAAATCTGTCCCGCCAGTTTTTCAATATTAAGCGATGCAGGGTTGATAGATACTTTACTAAAATACATGCTTAATCTCCCCGTAACGGTATGCTGGCATAATGTTCCTGACGTTCTTTGAATTGCCAGCGTTTACGGCTGGCTATGGCATCGCGTCTTGAAGATTGCCAATGAAGTGCCTGTTTGGGTATGCCAGCCTCAGCCAGGCTAAACCCTTCATAGTAAATAGATACAGTTTCAGATTTAGGTAAATACATTAAAAAATTATTGTGCGAATCAACTTGTAACAAAGCTTGATACAGATTATCTGAATCTATAATTTGGGGTTTTAAAGGCAATGCCAGCGGGCATGATTTTCGTCCAAGATACAAGGTAAACACCGGCTTTAGTAGAGCCTGCTTAAAATCCTTTAATGTCCATGTAGATTGATCTTCTCGTAACCACAGGGCAATGGTATAAGATGCATCCGTTCGATAGTCTCGCTGGGACAGTATGGTATTCAGACTATCTTCATTGGTTTCATCGTAACGACAATAAAAAATTTTTCCCTTTTTCTGTGAAGGCACCTGCGTTGTATGATAGTCCCGCAACAACACGCCACCATGATTAACCCGAACAGCAAAACCTAATTCCATCTGTAATTGATTATGTTCCATATCATCATTACGACGAATACCCATAGCCGCTGCCAGCAGTCCCAGTATTGCTGACTTTGTTGGCTGACCAAAGCTTGGGCGCTGTTCACCTACAGCAATATCACCCCAGGCCGACATTGGCCCGTATAAGTCAAAAACAAGAAACTCCTTCATATCAATCATCCTGTGTGGCGCATTGAATAATAGCCTGCAGGCTACCTTCTCCACTTAACACATTCATACTGCAACGACGATCAGCACAATCGCCATAGACGGCATCCATATTTTTTACCGTTTTATCCAGGCTCTCAATAGCGGTATTTAGCAGGTTATCACCAGATACCGGTTTTAAAAAAGCCACGGATAACGAGCGAGGCTGCTGTGAGCCAGCTTCACATAAACAATAGGATGCTCTGGCACGGGAG
The DNA here is from genome assembly GCA_027071355.1 of Gammaproteobacteria bacterium. Lineage (GTDB taxonomy): Bacteria > Pseudomonadota > Gammaproteobacteria > GRL18 > GRL18 > JANELJ01. The sequence goes on from JALSUJ010000274.1 coordinate 2,404, forward strand.
GCAAAGCTGTTTTGCTTGCCGGTAGGCGCAATAGTTGTGGCACATTCTATTAATGCGGCAAGTGTTTTATTGGCAAGTGCTATATCATTATTCAGATTTTCAATGAGCAAATCTTTATTGATACATACATACAGGTAAAACAAACCGGCGGCAAATTCGGTTTCACCCATATGACCGGCCCCCATATCTTCCTCACCATTATTTAAATCATCCACAGCGGTAAAAAAATCATCTTCAATAGCCACTTTATGTACACTAATGGCATGGGCTACCTGTGCGGCGGCTTCGGTATTAAACGCAGGACTCGATGCAAGCATACGACCAAAAAGCGCAATATCCGCAGCAGAGTGTGTTTTCCTCAATAATCCCAGATCATCCTTATCCGGCTCAGATTGAGTTTCTGCCAGCTTTACAATCAGTTGATTAATGGCGTCCTGCTCCTCCTGACTAAAATGCACCAGTTGCTCAACTTCAAGCTCAACCATCTCTTTCGGTTTCTTTTCACCGTCATCTAGATCTTTTAAATGCTCTTTTTCTTTTTTTGAAAGCGTTTTTAATTTGCCAAACTGGGAGGCGATTTTCTGGCTCCAGTCTATTGCCTTTTTATGGGCAACACCCTTCTCTATAAATTGTTTATATATTTCCACGCCCATTGATTTGGTGCGCACCCCCACATGCGCATCTAACGCCTGTTTGAACCCATCCGATGTACGCCATGCCCGTTTCAGGCTTTGGGATGATATGCGTAATCGAGGAACGCCGCCCATCATGGCGGTTTTAGGACGCCCCAGATCATCCCGATTAAGATTAGCTGGTGGATAGGACGTTAACAGGTGAAGCTGAATAAAACTGGACATATGATTTCTCCTTAAATGATTTATATTTTTCAGATTATTTCCTGGATTCTATTTTGGGAAAGTAGGCAAATGCCCAGCGTTTTTTAATATTATCGCCCCAGTAGAAAACCGACTCGGCCAGACCAAACAAATTAGCCTTACCTTTAAGCATTCTCAGGACTCTTAGCATAGGCGTGTAAAGCTCATCAGCATTTCGCTGAATCAGCCGTCTGAATCGTAGCTCGCTAACCTTAGGTCGCCCGCCACCTTCATCTTCCGCCAGTTGTTCCGCTATTTTGTCCACCTGATGGGAACTTTTTTCCAGCACACTATCGGCATATTCATATTTTAAATGGGAGGCCAGCCCAGCAATCATTGCCAGTTTCTCCTGCCATCCGGGTACATGGTTAAACTGACCATTCAATTGCGCGCATAGTCGCTGATAGGCAGGAGTCATCACAACCTCCTCTACTGAATTACAGCGTTTTAATTCTGCACGACTGGCTGTATCATCTTTTAGTCTTGACCACCAGACAGCTAATTGACTGCCTACAGGTGATTCAGGTGAAAAACGAACACTCATTACACTTTCTCCTTATTACTGATGCCAAGGCCGGCAATAAATTTTTTACCCCGTAAAAGATTATTTAATTTCTGATGTGCAGCAGCAATGCGGCGAGGATCAGACACACTGACATCTCCTCTCGCCGCCCAATAATCAAATAACGCAATAGCTGCATTTTTAATTTTTTTATACCAGTCTTCAAAAACAGTATTTTCCTTTTTATCAGGAATTCGCTTAAGCAACTCACCTAGTGACTGATAAAATTCCTGTTCTGTACGTTGATAGAAAATCTCTTTAATAAAACCCGTATCTCCCCTGGCGTCTTTCGGCCGCTTAAACCAGGCCTCCTTTACACATAACTGAATAAAACCCGCTACTTCATTCGCTGAATCAATCAATTTTTGAGCCTGTTCAACAAAGTCTTTACGCAAGCTGTTATTTTCAATCTGGAATAATGGATAAACAGTCTGATGCCAACCTCTGGCTTTCGCCTTACCTTCCTCCATATCGTAGCCATAAACACTTAAACGAAATTGCTCCTGGGGTAATTTACGCTTAGTGGTCGTATTAAAAAATTCAACAATATGCGCAGACTTTATATTTTCTGTGGTTTGCGCCCAGCCCAGCCAGTTACGATAACTCAGTCCATCCTTCTGAATATGAATCGGTGATGGCTGACCTGATTTGGATTCAATATAATGGGGGCTTAAAGGATGTTGCCAGGTACCGGAATATTTAGTTCCGTGGCCTTGCATTATGAATTCCCGTACAGGCCGATTTGTTGGGCAGCCACAGATATCACAACATGAAGACTCATTTAACCAATGTAGTCGTATCCGTCTTGGCATTCCCCAATACATTTGTAATGGATTTACCTGATTAAGCTGAGTTTCCTGTCCGGATTTCGAGTCGCTGGCACGAGTGGGAGCCATCCAGGGAAAAATATCCGCCAGATTTTCATGATTTTCTGTATTGTATAAATTCCTAAAATCATCTTTCTCAATCACATTCAACCATAGATTTCGCCACAATGTGTTTTCCAACTGACTGCCTACAGGATCCAGCATTACCAAGGTCGTCAATGGCCCGCCGCCTCGCAGCGAAGTCATATGCCCCTGACCTCCGCCAGCAGCATACGTTTGTAGAGTAAACAATGCCATCATAGAACAGGGCTCACATAGAATGTCTATGCTTTCACGTTTGACAAAATGATCTTTATTTTTTTTTATTGTATTATCACCTGGTGAATCCATTAGGAGCTGAAAAACAGGCCAATACCTCCCCTTCAGATCTTCATAATCCTGCATAAACAAGGGCGCACTCCCCATACACTCAAAGGCACTTTCAACACTCTCAAACTTTGTTTTTAATGTATCAGGAGAAGGAGGTGACTCCAGCCAGTCCACCCACTGATTATGGTTTTCCGGCGCAGCGGTGGTTTGTAGCAAACCAATTAAAAATTCCATCATGGCACCATTAAAGTCAGGACGAGGTGCCGCAAGCTCAATAACAGGGTCATTGATTTCGACAATTTGCCAGGGCGCTATTTTCTCCTGCCTTCCACTTTTTCGGATTACCGGAATCCATGGCTCATATAAAAGGTTCATTAATCTGTATCCTCCAGTTCCTGATATTCTCTGGCCTGCATAAATCCATAACAATCATGATAATAAAAAATACTATCTTCACCTTTTTCATTTATCGCGCTTCCTTTCCATACATCCGATTTTATTTGTTCCATGGGCAATAACACACTGTATTTTCCCTGAGCGGGAAGCTGTTTTTTTACTTGCCCTACCTCAAATGATGAAATTTCAGAATGTTGTGCATCACTGGCAATAAATACTTTTCTTACTATTAGTGAACTGTTTGCCCAGGGGTATTCTTCCTGTTCTATCCAGGGGAGCAGTTTCCCTTGCTGTAACCGAGCCAGATATACGGTTGTTGTTTCCTCTCCCAGACGAGTTGGGGTGTTAACTTCATCCCACCAGATGTTCTGTACATCCTTGCGATACCCAAGATTCAGCTTTAGCAAATTCATTCTACCCTGGCCAGTTTTTGCCATATTACCAGCCTGTTGCTGTAACAGGGACTCACTAAGACTTTCAGGCAAATCTGCCTGCTCACCATAAACACCTTCAATAAGTTTTCTTGCATCCTGGGGCATACTGAAACCACCCGACAGCCTTAACAATTTAAGTCCCTGCCACAGCATGGCATCCTGATTTTCATATACAGCAGCTGTTCCCGGCAAAGTTTTTTTCAGCCAGTCTGATTCTGGTGGGTCTTGCCAGGGGGGGCTGTAAATCATTAATTCTGCCTCTCCCCGCTGATCATCTCCCTGGATACGATTACCCTGCTTATCCCGTTGGTGACGACGCAGACGCCCGGCCCGCTGAATAATCAAATCAACTGGAGCAAGATCTGTAATGAGATAATCAAAATCCAGATCCAGTGACTGCTCTACTACCTGGGTAGCAATAAGTAACTGTCCGCTACGACTGTTTTTATCACTATCAGGCCCGAATTGTTTTAGTATCTGCTGTTCGATTTCTAAACGATCCCCCATGGCAAAACGCGCATGGAATAAATGTACTGATGATTCAGGATACGCCGATTTAAAGCCAGCCCATGCCTGCCGGGCGTCTTTAACTGTATTGCGTACCCAGCAAACACATTGCCCCTTTTGTAATGCCTGATGAATTACCTCATAGATAGCCGATTCCTTTTCCAGCACTGTCACCTTAAGCTGGCGTTTTACGCTACTCCGGGTTGCAATGCCAATTTCCTCTACCCCATCAGCTTGCACATGAGTTATTAAAGGATAATCATTCAGGGATTTTTTTTGTAAGGCTTTAGGTGCCACCTGCATGCCACGGACAAAAGCATCAACCAGATTCTGACGCTGCTCAAAAGGTAAGGTCGCTGACAACAAAATAGCAGAACCTCCTGCATGAGCATGGGCCTGTAGCAAACCACATAAAAGGGTGTGCATATAGGCATCACAGGCATGAACCTCATCCACCAACAGGACTTTTCCCAATAGACCCAACAATCGTAGCGACTGATGCCTGGAAGGCAAAATCGATAACAGTGCTTGATCAATTGTGCCCACACCAACATCTGCCAACAATGCTTTTTTTCGGTTATCACTTAGCCAGTCACTACAATGGGATGAAGCAGGTTCAAGACCATCTCCATAATCTGCTTTTTCAATACAATCAATCTGCCGAAGTGACTGACGAAACTGTTTATTCAATTTACTGGCACTGTGTGCCAAAACTAATGAGGGTGGCTTTTCTTTGGTATATAGCTTCTGGTAAATATCTGCCATGCGTTGATACATGGCATTGGCTGTGGCCATGCTTGGGAGGCCAAAATAAAACCCCTGACTCTGGCCCGATGCCATTAAGCGGTATAGCAATATCATGGCAGCTTCAGTTTTTCCAGCACCCGTTACATCTTCCAGAATAAACAGCTGTGGCTGTGATTTCATTGGTATAGCTGCTGCCTGATTTTGCAGCGGCGTCATTTCAATATTACCCTGAATATGAGAGCCAAACAGCTGCTTAACAGGCAAATTATTCACAGGTGTGGCGGTTATTATTTCATTTTTTTTAATAAGATGTTCTGCCCACGGAAGCTGCTGCTGCCAATAATCTGCCAGATCAATAAGCTGGCTCATATATTCATCTTCATGGCGCGATGACCCCAACCAGTCACATAACACGGTAAAACCAGACAACCACCATGATGCCTGTTGAATTTGCTTCACATCATGAAATGGAAAGGCTATATTATTTTCCAGCAGCAAAACCATAACATCCTGAACAAAACCAACAGCTGCATCTATATCCTCTTTCCTGAACATATCGTCTAGCACTATACCATCGATATTTTCTGGCGGCTGACCATGATGTCCGGTTACCGCCAGCATCCAGAAATCAAAAGTTTCTTCTGTAGCTGATCGCCTACGCCCGGATGCTATATCCAATACCCCTTGATCCGACAGATATTGCTTTAATACTCTTTGCCAGAAAAAGTAGCCTAATGTGTCATGCCTTTTGATATAAGCTTTTTGGCTTTCCTTCTGTTGCAGCTTTAATAGAATATCGCTGCGTAAATTTTGAAAGGAAATGGAAAATTTCCCCAGATCATGCAAAACAAGAAAAAATGTCATCCACTTGATAAGCTGGCTTTTCTCCATCCCCGTCAATTTAGCCAGATGCTGCAATAAAGAAGGAGACTGGATTAATAGCTGATACCCCACCGCTGCCACATCTAGACAATGATATGGCAGTAGATGATAAGCACTGCTCTCCCGGGAAGCCTTTCCCCAATATTGATAATAATTACGTTTACTCATTTTTAGGCCAGTGCTTTATTGTTATGCCCTTTATACCCTATCCCTTTCTCAAAACATGAGACTGGAAAATTATTTTTTATACAGACCAAGCATATTCTGTATTTTTGTTTTTACCGCTTGCTGCAAACTTGCCGGTTTTAAAACTTTTACATCAGCGCCATATTTCAGAATATCCATAATCAACTCGGTGGGATTGTGATAGGGGATTTTGAGAATATATTGATCCTGCTGCCATTTTCCCTGTTGCTGTGGATGCCATTGTTCTTTTTCTATGTAGCGTGCTGATATACCTGTAAACTGCAATACAGCCGTTTTATCAGCCCTTCCTGAAAAAATGCCATAGGCTGTCTCCAGATGTTCTTTCATCTGTCCTTCATCGGTATCTTCTGCCGTTGCATCCAGCAGCTTTATATTTTGTATATTATCCAGCGAGAAGGTACGCAAAGCGTTTTTCACATGGCACCAGGCATCCAGATACCAGTTGTCCCGGTAATAAACCAGCCGCTGGGGAGAGATGGTTCGTGATGTCAGCTCTGTTGTTTGGCGATTTATATAATCAATTTCACATTGTTTTCTATCCAGTAATACTCCGGCAATTTTTACAAAGTGTTGCGGCTGGCTGCGCCGCTGCCCTATGCCTAATATTCTGATTCTGTTTAATGCCTGTTCTGGAGGATGCCCATGGCGACTCAGCATATCGATAATGAGCTGTTTCAACGGTGTGATATGTTCATCCAGCAGACCCGGCTGGATTTGACTTAGCAGTTGCTGTGCTGCCAGCATGGCCTGTAGTTCATCATCCGAAAACCAGACACCCGGCAGCTCAAAACTTTTCCGGGCTGTTTTTTCATAGCTGAGGTAGCCATCCTGCAAAAGAACAGGTGCCCGGTATTGATCCCTGAATTCCTGTATATCCCGATACAGGGTTTTATCTGACACTTCCAGATAATCACATAACTGGGAAATACTCAGGGGATAGCGGCTGTATTTCAGCTTGTGATGCAGACGATATTGGCGAGTTTTCTTTTTATCCATAATTTTTGTGGTTTTATTTCATACTTCCACTTTTTCAAAACTTTGTAAAATCATTTCACAATTTCACATCACTCAGCGACCACCGTGGCATGTATAATGACGTTTTTTCAGGTATTTTTCTGATCCTCCACAAGGACACAATATGATCAAAACCAAAGACACCCCACTCTGGGTCTTTCTGGCCTTCTCTTCCATTGAAAGCCCCAAGGGCGCCAAAATTCTTATCTGGGCCTGTGTGGCCTTTACCCTTTACAGCCTGCCCTGGCCTTTGTATTTTGCCGATGCGCTGGGCGAGCTGGGTAATAAAATCTTTTTTGATGACTGGTATACCTTTT
>JALSUJ010000275.1 GCA_027071355.1 Gammaproteobacteria bacterium
GTAAAGGCCCGTGGCGTAGCTCCAAGACCTACGGGATTAATATGGGACTCAACGATAAGTATCTCAGAGCACAAGGACTGCTCTGTTTACGGGATATATGGATTTCACTTCACTACGGTGTTAGTTAGTGAACCGCCCTGTGCGGACCCGCATGCAGGGTGGTGTGGGGGCTGGAGGTTAAATACCTCTGGCTACCCGATTAGCTGTATTTTCGCTCTCTACCCTCTCGAACAATATCTATTATTTCTGTTGAAGTTATTCCCAGGTCAACACCTTTTATATCAAGAGGCGACTTTTTTGATTCAACAGGTTTTAAATAAAATGCTTGACCATCTCTTTTTTTTATGCATACAGCGCCTTCCTTTTTAGCTTCTTCTAAAAGTGAGGCAAAGTGTTGTCTAGCTTCAGTAAAACTATATTCTCTCATTATTTCAGCTCCAGTATATTTACACCCATTTTCTCAGCCGTAATTTTTAGCTGGTTATCAAGTGTAAGTAGTGGCGTGCTTGTCTGTTGGGCACATTGAATAAGAAACGCATCATAGGCATATATGTTTTGTGCATGTGATACTTCAAGTGTTTTTTCAAGCGACACATCAATGAACTTAATTGGGATTTTTTTGTATTCTTTAAGTGCCTTTTTTGCCAGCTTAATGCTTGATTTTTGCCTTTTGAACATTGCAGAGAAGGCATTACCTATTTCCCAATGGACAGATGCAGGCGCACAAAGAGAGTAACCTTTTGTAATTTCAATGATTTTCTGCTTTGAAGCCTCATTACCTATGACAGCAATTAAGGCCGATGTGTCTATTGTGATATACATATAAATCCACCAGTGGTGTACATATGTACAATACTACAGCATCATCTCCGCTTTGTACAGCTAACGCCCTCATCAGAGGTAGGCGAAAGGGGCGCGATTTTTTGCGGATGCAAAAATCGTGAACCTTTTGACTGTCCGCTGGATGAGTTTGTGTACGCCCAGCATGGGCATGAACTGATGAGGTGAAAGTCCTCTGTAGGAAGGTCACTATCAGTACCTGATGGGTATTAGATAATAACTACTAGCGAATGGCAAGGGCTTTTCCGTGAGGAAGGGTTTGAAGGAAGCCGGACGCAAAACTGCGAGCCGATGAACAAGAATATCATACGAGGCGTAGGCTGGAGGCGAGATGGCACAAGACATAGAAGCCGAGTGATCTAACGGCCACCGTAAATGATGCGGCAGTGCAGTGAAAGTGCATGCTCTTATCTGGGGAGATCTGCTTAACAGGCGATCGGAAGAATACCAGCGAGGACGACTGGTTGAACAACTGTCCAGGCATACAGGTGTCATCGCCCTGTATGAGCGAAATAGATGAAACCGATAGCGCAATACTGGGCAACCTGTATTGTGATTAAGCAGAAGTCAGCAGACGGCATAGTAGCCAAATGCCCAGTGTAATGACTGGGACAGGGTGAAGGCCTGAACCTGAAAGCAGTGAGGAGTCTGTTGCATCTCAATTTATCATACCCGACCGGGCTTAGATGAATTGGCGGTGTAATATAGTAGCCAGCACTGGAGTAATTGGGAGCTTATCGGTCTGATTATTTTAAACACTTTCAGGAACCGCCCTGTGCGGAGCCGCATGCAGGGTGGTGTGGGGAGGGCTGATTATATTCTGCTTTTCCAATTTTTGGGATCTCTTCTTGCGTGTAATACAGCCAATACAATCACTGCATCATTGTCAACAAAATAATACACGCCAAAGGGGAAGTGCTTTAGGACAACTCGTCTTACATCTTGAAAGACTTTTTTGTAAAATAGAGGGGATCTAGTAATTTTAGTTATGGCTTCATCTGCACATAATTTGAAGTCAAATCCGAGACCCTGCCTTTGATCTTGGTACCAGTGAAAGGTATCTAGCAAATCCTCCCGAGCTTCAGGACGAATGATTAACTCATAGTCCATTGTTATATCATTTCGTTTTTAACTTCTTCCCATGACGACCCCTCGTCTGGTGAGGCTTTGTAGGCAGAAAGTCTTGATTCAAGTATTTTCTTTTGGGATTCAGTAACTTCCAATGTATTTTCATCATTGGCTACACTATCCCATAGTTCTTCAGCAAGTAAAATACGCTCAGATTGACTAAGCTCCTGAATGTTAATTGTTTTTGCAGTATTCATAATAAATATTTTAGTTGAAAATCTACTGTTTGTCGATAATGTTGTGAAAGAACGCTTATATCACTGGTTAAAAAAAGCTTGGCTGATCTTTTTCAGCCAAGTTTTTTTTAATCCAAGTGCATATTTTTGTGTACGCCCGACATGGGCATTGACTGATGAGGTGAAAGTCCTCTGTAGGAAGATCACGGTCATCACCCTAAATGTTTAGGGATATTATGACCTTAACTACTAGCGAAAGGCAAGTGCTGATCCGTGAGGAAAGGTGTGAAGGAAGCCTGGAGCAAAACTGTGAGCTGATGAATAAAAACATCATATGAGGCTTAGCCTGAAGGTGAGTTGGCACAAGACAACGAAACCGGGTGATCTACCGGGTAGAGTAAATGATGCAGTTGTGCAGTGAAAGTCAGTGTTCTTATTCGGGGAGATCTGTTTAACCTGCGATTGGAAAGACACCAGTGAGGCTCTGGTATAAAAGTGTCTTGGCTCTTCTGACCCATCGGCAGAAGAGAGCGAATCAGATGGAACCGATAGCGCCCTGTCAGGCAACTGGCGGTGTGATTAGACAGAAGTCAGCATAGGCCATAGTAGTCAAATGTCTGTCGTAATGGACAGG
>JALSUJ010000276.1 GCA_027071355.1 Gammaproteobacteria bacterium
ATATTGCATGACGTAAGGGTATAAGCCATTGTTTTAGTGGAGACATATAATAGGTGCGTCCAAGTACCAGTCTATTACTTTTAAGTGCTTTTAGAAATGAATTTCGGGTACTTTTATATTGTTTTAAATTAGGTAACTTTGCTATATCCAGGAGTTTTAAATTGGAGCTGACAGAAACCAGGTTACCATTGATATCAGAAAATCCAAAACCTGCAAGAGATTTGTTTTTATTTAATAATCGGTCAAATAACAGGGTACTTTTTTCAGGATTCAGGTAGCTATTATTGGCCATGAGTTGAGTGCCAAGAATATCTAGTAACAGGTCAAACTGAACCAGTTGAGAGTGAAATGACTGGGAGATAATATCAGTATAATAGTGATTTTCTGTTTCAATAGATTGTTTTATATTGGTCCATTTTAAAAAGGACAAGCTGAGTAGAAGTATAAAACCACCTATAAGCAGAAAATAAAAGATGGTCCATATGTTTTTTTTAATAAACATCCGGTTTAAAACTCACTAACAGGAAATGGAAATAGGCTTGCCTGTTATTTTAGTTTAAATTTGAGTTTTTTGTGAAAAAAAGTATAAATTAACAGGTTTTGTTGTTATGTTAGTATGTTTGATTATTTTTTTATTATAATTTGCCGGTTATTGATAAAAGGTCGATGGATTGGCTGCTCACTGGTTAGTTTATATTTATCCCTTAAACGTTTAAGGGACTTATCTGTCATAACATGGTAAACACCGTTAACGAATAGTTTTCCCGGTGTCTCCGGTGCTGAGAGGTTTATCGTTAAACTTTGACCTGGTCCCAGCCGGTTATCAGAAAATACAAACATAATAGGCTGCCAGATCACCTGGCGTTTAAACTTAATGGTTTTCAGAATTGTCTGCTTGCCATGTTGATCCTGCCAGAAAAAATCCAGAATAATAAAACGATCGGTATCTCCAGTTGGGGCCATATGGCCGGCACCGCTATTACTAATAGTCAGTTTAATTTTATCGTTAATTTTCTGAGCTTTAAAACTAAAAACTTTTTGCAATTGTTGTGTGGAATACCCACCAGGCCATAGGTGTTTACGACCTGAACGAGAGGGAAATCCCGTCATTAAGGGGCGTTCTATTGCCGGCATATGGCAGTCCTGACAAATAAATCCTCTGGCAGCCCATATTCCGGTATCAGATTCCATACCAGTACTGCAGATACCTTCTTTCATTAAAGAAAAATCTTTACTGGGAACTTCATGGCATTGTTTACACAAAGTTTTATCTAAAAACTTTTGCTCAAAGGCAACAGGATGCGGGGCTTTTATGTCTCTGGCTTTATAGGGACCGTAAATAACGCCTTTGCGGACATGACAGCCGGCACAGTTTATACCTTCTTTTTGTAATTCCGGGTCAAAGTCCGGATTTACCCGACTCTTGAGTTCTTTAGAATTATCGCTGAGGTTAATTAATACAGGAGACTGATTAGACAGTGGTGTATGGCAGACCAGACAGGTGGGATCCTGATTGTCTTTTTTATGGTAGGCCGTAAAAAAAGGGTCTATAAAGGCTTTTGAATGCAGGCTGGTTTGCCATTCATGGTAAATTTCTGAATGACAGAGTCCACAATCAGAGGCTCTTAAAGAAGGCGTGCCTTCTGGAGCACTTTGATAATCAACAAATTGCGTGGTTTTTTTATTCAGCTGGTAAATTTCTTTAGGATTAAGCAGGTAAATAACAAGTATTAGAAGAATAAAAATAAATAATGAGCTGATAATAATTTTTTTCATCTTAAATGCTTTATTTTTTATTTTTTATTACAGGAGCAAGCCGTTTAGCCATATCTCTCAATAATGTTTCTGTTGTCTCCCAGTTAATACAGGCATCAGTCACTGAAACGCCGTACTTAAGTTGACTGAGATCCTCTGGTATGGATTGATTACCGGAATGTAAATGACTTTCAAGCATAATTCCCATAATAGACTGGTTACCATCAACTATCTGCTGTATTACATCCTTTGCAACTAAAGGCTGTAAATCATATTGTTTGTTAGAATTACCATGACTGCAATCAACCATAATATTTTTAGCCAGGCGTTCATTGTGCAATGCTTGCTCAGCAAGGCTGATATTTACAGAGTCATAGTTACTGGTTTTACCACCGCGAAGAATGATATGGCCATATGCGTTACCTCTGGTTTGTATCTGAATAACCTGACCCTGTTGATTAATGCCGAGAAAGTGGTGTGGCGCTGAAACGGAATGCAGAGCATTAATGGCTACGCCCAGATTACCGTTGGTACCATTTTTAAATCCAACGGGTGTAGACAGACCGCTGGCCATTTCTCTATGGGTCTGAGATTCTGTAGTGCGTGCACCAATGGCTGTCCAGGTAAACAGATCAGCTAAATACTGAGGAGTTACCGGATCCAGTGCCTCTGTGCCGACAGGTAAACCCAGTTCTGCCATCCAGAGTAATAATAATCGTGCCCGCTCAAGCCCCAGACGAACATTAAAACTGCCATTGAGTTCAGGGTCATTGATCATACCTTTCCAGCCAATGGTAGTTCGTGGTTTTTCAAAATAAATCCGCATTATGATTAATAATGTATCTTTGAGTTCATCACTGAGCTGTTTCAGTTTTTGTGCATACTCGTGAGCTGATTTTTTGTCATGAATTGAACAGGGGCCGGTGATGACAATCAGGCGATGATCCTTGCCTGTTAATATATCCTGAATGGCCTGACGCCCGGTTAATACCGTTGCTATTGCTTTTTCTGTTAATGGAAACTGTTGTTTGAACTCACTGGGAGGTATCAGTATGTTTTCAGAAACTATGTTGCTATTGTCAATTGACTCACGGATCATTTTGCTGCCTGATTATAGTGGAGAATGAATATAGTACCTGTTTCAGGTCACAATTATAACCCGTAATGCATCTAGTCTTGGACTAATATGTTCAAACAGGCTGTTCAGCAATTGCTGCTGCTGTTGAAAAAAATTAATTTCATCCTGGCGAATATTGGGATTAACCCGAGCCAGCGCCTTGAGTCGTTCTATCTCATTTTGTAATAAATATTGGCTGGCTTTGCGAGCCTGTGCCAGTATCTCGGGTGCTTTTAGCGCGCAAAGCTGTTCTGTTCGCTGGACCATGTCAGCCAGAACGACTTCTTTTATGTTAATGATCTGCTGGGCTGTTTGTTGGTTAATTGTATCTTCAGAAGGAATAATGTCCCTGTGGGTAATACTGTCCGTCAACTCCTGTCCATGTTCATCAATTAAAATACGAATGCTGGTATCAGGCAAATAACGCGTTGCCTGCAGAGTATTATGGCTCGCAGTATCCAGAATAAACAGACATTCCAGTAATAGAGTACCGGCTTTAAGCGGTTGTACCGGTTGCGGCAGATGACGACTGCTAAGTGTGGTAATGGCAGTATTACCCATTTCACTGCTGCGCACCATGTCCATGGCCGTTCTGACTATGGGGTGTTCCCAACTGAAAAACTGCCGGTCTTCATTGGCCAGTGCAATATCCCGATGATAAGTAATCGTCATTCCATCATCCGGCAAACCGGGGAACTGGCTGATCATATGTTCACCGGGTCTAATAATATAACTGCCTTCACTATGTTCGGAATGTTCTATACCAAAGGCATCAAATAGAGCTTCCATATAGTTAACAATATATTTTTGAGTGTCAAAATCCTCGGCTTGTTCCTGCAGTAAATCAGCCTGAGGCTGACGGCAGGAATTGTATTCCAGTAGTTTATCCCGTCCCTCATTTAAAGCCTGATCAAGTTGTGTATGCAGTGTTTGAGTGCGTTCGAGTAAGGCCTGCCAGGCGCTGCTGCTGTTTAAATCATTATACCAGTCAGGCTGCATCAGTAATGGATAGAGTTCCGTTTTTAGCTGCTCAAACACATTATGACCGACAGGGCAGGTTTGCTCAAAGGCATTCAGGCCCAGATGATACCAGTGGCATAAAACTTCCTGGGCGGAATCGTTTAAATAGGGGATATGGATCTGTATGCTCCGGGTCTGTCCGATGCGATCCAGCCTGCCAATTCGTTGTTCCTGTAAGTCAGGATTAACCGGCAGATCAAATAGAACCAGTTTATGGGCAAATTGAAAATTACGTCCTTCACTGCCAATTTCTGAACAGATCAGAACTGGAGTTCCATTTTCCATATCGGCAAAAAAAGCAGCAGCTCGATCACGCTCAATAAGACTCATCCCCTCATGAAAGGTGGCACAATAAATACCCCACTGCTGGTGCAATGCTGTGGATAAATCAATTGCTGTTTGAGCATTGGCTGTAATGACCAGGGTTTTTAGCTGAGCAGGATGAGTACTGTTCTCTCTGGCTTCGAGTAGCCATTCACCGAGCCATTTTACCCGCGGATCAATTTGAGTCCAGTCGTTATTTAGTCGGCTGTGACTATTGGCAAGCTGATACAGTAGTTCGGGATAAAGAACCAGATTTGAAAACGGGCTGTCAGTATCATCCAGCTCAGAAGCCTGGCCAAATTCATCCTGAAACTGTTTAATACAGCGTTCGTACTCTTCTGGCAGTTGCTGAGGATGGGTAAAAACCTGACGCTGTGGAAAGCCGCTTATGGCCGAACGGGTATTGCGAAATAATACCCGGCCGGTACCATGTCGATCCAGCAGATGTTCAATCAGGAGTTGCCGTGCCTGTTGCTGTTCTCTGGTATTATTCTGAGTTAGATTTTCCAGGGCACTATAAAGACTGTTTTGAGTAGCATTATTATCCTCTGGATCCTGTTCCTCTTTTAAAGCCTGTTGCAGAGTCTGACGAATATTATCGTCAAACGGTTTATGGCTTAATAGTGCATCTATAGCATGGGCAATGGCATGATACCCCTGTTCTTCCGCCATAAAGGCATCCAGCTCAGGAAAACGCTCAGGATCCAGCAGGTGCAGACGGGCAAAATGACTTTCTATACCTAATTGTTCCGGTGTGGCGGTTAATAATAATAAGCCCTGCACCTGCCAGGCCAGTTTTTGAATTAACAGATATTCATGACTGACATACTCCGGTGACCATTGCAGGTGGTGCGCCTCATCCACCACCAGCAAGTCCCATTCACCCTCCAGAGCATGCTGTACATATTGTTCATTCTGAGCCAGAAATTCCAGAGAACACAACACCAGCTGCTCAGATAAAAACGGGTTATCAGTATTGTGTTCGGTAATGGCCTGACAACGCTGCTGGTCAAACAGACTAAACATCAGGTTGAAACGGCGTAGCATTTCAAGCAGCCATTGATGCAGTAGTGTTTCAGGCACCACAATTAACACTCGCTGCGCGCGTTCGTTTAATAGTTGATGATGAATAATCAGACCGGCTTCAATCGTTTTTCCCAGCCCGACTTCATCGGCTAATAGTACTCTGGGTGCATAACGGTTGGCCACTTCATGAGCAATATACAGCTGGTGCGGAATTAATGCCGTACGACAGCCTGTCAGGCCGCTTAAGTCACTATGTGACAGATGATTATATTGCTCAATGGTCTGATAGCGTAATTCAAACCAGCGATTTTGATCAATCTGGCCGCTGAACAGGCGTTCAGAAGGGCGGTTAAGCTGAACATAATGGTCCAGATCTTTCTCCGCCAGCAGGATGATGCGACCAGTATCGTCAATGCCCTGGTATTGTACCAGTCCATCCTGCTGCAGAACTTCTGAAATGGTCATGGACTGACCAGCAATGGATGTTATGGTGGCACCGGTTTTATATATAATACGTGTTAAAGGTGCATCCTGTTGTGCATAGGTTCGAACTTCATCACTAGCCGCAAAATAAATAGTGACAGTTCGAAAATCGACATCAATAATTGTGCCAAGACCTAATTGAATTTCCGTATTGCTGAGCCAGCGTTGACCGGGGATAAATTCTGACACAATGTTCCTCAAAGTTAAAACACAGGGATGTGATCTTTGAGGGGTATTTTATCTTAAATAAAAGAAATATTCAGGGAGGGGATAAAACGCCCCCTTTTAAAAAAAGAGGGCTTAAGAAAGGCATTAATCGTTATAGACACGAATTATATCAGGCACTTGTTTACTGGCTTTTTGTAGCTGGTCTTCCAGATCTACTGGATTAGGTGTCGAAACCGAAGGTACATTCCAGCCGCCAGGCATAGTACCCAGATCATCGGGTGCAGCAATCAGATCATCCCACATATTAGCCAGTCCTTCTTTGGGATCGCCAGGATCAAACCAGTCGCGTGGCTTTAGACTTTTAAAGGGTACTTCTTTACGATTCCAGAAACTGTCTCGATTACCAAATGGCCAGCTTTCCCAGGGTGCGGAATTACCATTAAAGGGACCAAAGCCCATGTTTTTAAAGGGACCGTTGCCACCATTGCCCGATCTGCGATAAGAGTTGCCTGGACCACCTGCATAAGGTGGGGGAGCACTATTATAAGTATGGTTAATATAAGGGTTATTGGCGTATTTTTTCGGTACATCCGGATCCAGTATGACTACGTCTGATTTTCCCGGTATTGACCTGCTCCCTGGACCTGCAAAAGGGGGATTTAATGGTGGTGCGCCTGCAGGACGTGGCGGTGGAGGCATATAACCGGGCCTAGCCTGAGGTGGTATTGTGCCTGGTCTGCCATAAGATCCCGGTCTGTTTACCGGAGGTCTGTTATAAGAACCCGGTCTGTTTACTGGAGGTCTGCTATAAGGTCCCGGTCTGCTTACCGGAGGCCTGCCATAAGGGACAGCTCTATTGACCGGCGGTCTGGCAGTATTATAATTTCGGGCAACCGGAGGACGAGCTGCCGGTCTCATGCTTTGTGCACGAGGGGCTGTGATATTCCAGGGGACAGATTTATTAACCGGTTGAGATAAAACATTTGCGGGTGGATAATGATATTCCCGACCCTGAAAATGAACACGGTCAGTGTTAATAGCAGTCTCGCTGGCATTAACGGCTCCCCCCAGACTGAATCCGGCTAATGCCAGAGATGTACAGACAGTCTTAATTAATTTATGATTCTGGAAGAGCATTATTTTCTCCTTACTTCTGCTCATTTATAATAATCAATATAGTATAGACCTTATTTATTAATCTATCCATAACTATTTGCTAATATACTGAAATATAGGGAAACCACTTAGTTGTATGGATATTTAACTTTTTTACAGAAATTGAACGGAGACAGAGTGATTTTTAATTTTTTAAAACAGCCCCCGGTGCTGGATGATGAATCGGTACAATGGTTATTTGACTTATATGCCTGGGCATTACAGAATTTTGATGCGCAATTATTTTTTGAACGCAGTATATTAGTTTTGCCGTCAAATAAACATTTTCCCGGCAATGCCTCTTCAGCAGATGAGATGGCACAGATTATTTTTGATAAGGTCCGTGAATATGCGGGACTAAAACACTGGCCCTGCCGTTTAAGCAAGGATCAGAGCTGCCTGACGAAACCTGTACAATTGACGATTCAGGGGACATCATTGAGAATGATGGATGGCGTGATAGAGGACAATAATGAACAGCTTGATGCTTTAAGTATTCTTTATGACCCGCGACAGGTGACTAATCCAGAAGCCATCATTGCTTCATTTTCTCATACCCTGGCCCATTACCTGGGCACGCTGGCACAAACACCACCACCAGGTGGCGATGATAACTGGCCGCATGTGACCGAGGTACTAGCTGTATTTATGGGCTTTGGCCTGATGTTTGCCAATAGTGCCTTTGAATTCCGCAATATCACCTGCGGCAGTTGTCAGCCGGTTAAAATACAACGTCAATCCTTTTTATCTCAGTATGATATTACCTATGCTCTGGCCATTTTTGCGGTATTGAAAGGTATCCCACCGGCTGAGGTGAAAAAAAATCTGAAAAAATCCTTACGCAGTTATTTTAAAAAAGCCTATAAGGATGTACAGAAACGCAGCACAGAACTGGAGCGGTTAAAGGCTTTTCACACAGATTCAAACAGTTGCTTAAAATAATCAGCCTTAAGAGGTTGAGATTATTTTTATTTTACCGGATTATAGTATCTGGGTAATATATTGAACTCGAGAGGCGGCAGCCTCCAATAGTAGCAGGTAATAATATGAGCGATTCAAAATCAATTGGTATTTTGACAGCCGGCGGTGACTGTCAGGGGTTAAATGCGGCCATTCGGGGGGTTGCTAAATCTGCAATTAAGCAATACGGTATGGAAGTTATTGGTTTTCTGGATGGTTTCCGGGGACTGGCTGAAAACCGTTATGAGCGTCTGGGTGATGATACTCTATCGGGCATTCTGACCTTTGGAGGAACGATTCTGGGAACCAGTCGGGATAAACCTCATAAAATGTCCATAGGTGATAAAGTTGTCGATACGATTGCTCAGGCAGAAGATAATTATCATAAGCTGCATCTGGATGCACTGGTCTGCATTGGCGGTGGAGGGACCCAGAAAAATGCCTTACGGCTGCTGAAAAAAACCAGTATGAATATTGTTACCCTGCCAAAAACGATTGATAATGATGTCTGGGGAACCGATGCCTGTTTTGGTTATGACACTGCAGTGGAAATTGCCACAGAGGCGATAGATCGTCTGCATTCAACGGCGTCCAGCCATCATCGGGTTATGGTCGTCGAGATTATGGGACACAATACCGGCTGGTTGACGGCCGCTTCAGGGCTGGCTGGTGGTGCCGATGTGGTGATTATCCCCGAAATTTCTTATGATATTGAAGTGATAAAAAATTCTCTTATTAAACGTAATCGTAAAGGCAAGCGTTTTTCCATTGTTGCCGTCGCTGAAGGTGCTCGTCCCAAAGATGAAGTTGAAATGCCGGCTGATTGTGAAGACAGTGCCGCAGTACATTTAACACATCGTCTGGCGGAACTTACTGGCCTGGAAACCCGTCTGACCAGTCTGGGACATGTTATGCGAGGTGGCAGCCCTTCTGCGGCGGATCGTATTCTGGCCACTAAACTGGGTACCAAAGCCGTTGATCTTATTGCTCAGGGGCAATCCGGAGTTATGGTGGCAGAACGCGGAGGTTATGCGGTACCTGTACCTCTGGAAGAAATTGCCGGTAATCGCCGGATTATCCCGCCAGATCATCCGATCCTGGAAAGCCTGAGAAGCCTGGGGATCTGTCTGGGAGACTGAGCAGCCCCTAATTAGGGGCCATTTATTGATGCACACTAATTATTAAAGTACTTCTTTAGAGAACGATAATTGTTATTCAGTTTTTTTAATTTATTTTGCTTGGTCAGGATGAAACTGCGATATTTTTTAACAACGAAGTCCTCACGGTTGCCGTTTAGCGCCATGATTTTGTCAATTTCATGCTCTAATTGCATGATTTCATTGAGCAGTTGATCGGATAATCGGCTATTGTTATTCATTTTTCAGCTGCTGACTTTAAATAAATATAATAATGTTCGTTGCATAATTCAGTATTTCGATTTCGATAGTAAAAAATAGTTTTTACTTTAGAGACATTATAAT
>JALSUJ010000277.1 GCA_027071355.1 Gammaproteobacteria bacterium
CCGGATGGGATGGCACGGGCGGCCAGCCTCACAACCAGATAGAGGCACGAACTAAAACAGAGTGTCAGACCTGTAGGTCAGTAAGGGCGGCCTTATGTCCTTACTGGCCGGATGGGATGGCACGGGCGGCGACTGTTACCACGCTGCTGTGATTGACAATGTAACAGCGGTTAAAAAACGGGCAAATTGTACCAGAGTGAAGCAGGGCAAAACCTGAGGCACCCTGAAAGCAAAACTACCCACAGGCTTACTCACAGAAAATGTGAGAAAACCCAGCAATGCACGGAATAAACGGACGTTTAAACTAGACGAATATGCGCGGGTTTATGTGGTATTTTTCAGACAGATATGATAAGATAAAACTGTAAATAAGGTATAAACCGACCGCCGCCCTTGCAGGGGCAAAACGAGAATCATTAGAGGTGATTATCATGAACAAGGACACGCTGAAAGCGGCACTCATAAAACGAGTAATGCCACACCTAAACCTGAACATGTACCAAAGGGCTAAAATAGCCGAAATAGCATTAAGAATGGAAAGCCAGAACACCAACAACGAAAAGAATAACGAGACGCTATACAGCGAACTAAGAGCTATCAGGGAAGAAGAAGCCAAGGAAGAACCAGAGGAACCAGAACACCACCACTACGGTGAAGCGAACCCGTACGGCCAGCCAAGCGAGGCGGCGATACGCGCATGGCTGGAAGCGGCCAGAGTAAAAAAAGAAATGAGAATAGAAGGACTCAAACCGGTACGGCCAGACGAACTAAAGCAAGGGGAAATGCCGCTAACGATGCACTAAGGCAGTAGAACTATAAACACGCTAAAAAGTAACAGGGAGGCACGGACAGAGCTATAAGCTGGCCGCCCTGAGCCTGAGCCAGAGCAAGCAGCCCGAATAATGGACAGCAGGACAGCCGCCGCCCTGCCTTGCCCTGTCGTCCGTACAGCTTGAGATGGGTATTTTTCTTTTTCTTTTTTGGGGGGTTCTTTGCTTTTTTTCGGTGCGCTCTTTGCACTGAAAAAAGTGCTCTTCTCTGCTCTGCTTTTTTTCGGTGCGCTCTTTGCACTGAAAAAAGTGTTCTTCTCTGCTCTTTCTCTGCTCTGCTTTGCTCCCTCTCTGCTCTTTCTCTGCTCTTTCTCTGCTCTGCTCTGCTCTACCCCAAAAAAGAAAAAGAAAAATACCCGTCTCAAGCTGTGCCGATGTTGCTCACCAGACCCGTTTTTCTTTGCCTTAAGCGAGCGTAGCAAAGCGCAAAGGCAAAGAAAACGGGGACTGGTGAGCAACGAGGCAGGGCGGCAGGGCAAGGCAGGGCGGCGGCTGTCCTGCTGTCCATTATTCGGGCTGCTTGCTCTGGCTCAGGCTCAGGGCGGCCAGCTTATAGCGGCACATAAGGGATTATCTATTAAACTCTAATCTAGTCGATGCCGACCATCAGACCGCTTTACGAGTGTAACGAGTTAAGGGGGACTGATGGGCGGCGAGACGGGCGGCGTTCTTCCTGACCAGAGCATAATAAGTCCAGTGTCAGGTCTGTCTTGCGCCCTGCCGTCAAACCTCACTAATAACGTTAGCTATCCAGACATAAAAAAGCCGGTACAATTACCGGCTAATAGTGGTCTTGCATATTCTGACATTAAACTGCTTATTATTTCTCAAAATATTTTATTATACCTCTATTGTTTTTTTTATTTGTTTGGCAATCCTTTCTATGACTGGGATAGACACAGAATTGCCTACTTGCTTATACAGTTGAGAATCAGCTATTTTAGGTAATATATATTCATTAGGAAAACCTTGAAAATTTGCACATTCACGAGGAGTTAATTTACGAATACCATAGTCATCTAGAATAATAGGTACGTTATGACCTCCGGTACCCATATTTGCTGTTAATGTAGGGCAAACATTACTTTTATTTTCTCTTACATACTTTCTTCGCCATTGATAAACTGTATCTTTCTTCGTTACATCATCTTTCAATTTATCAAATAAAGGTTTCCCTTTGTAATAATATTTATCATCAACTTTTTCCTTTACAAGGCAGTCATTGATCGTCTTTGTTAGCATTATTTTTTTAGGAAAGCTAAAATTATCCGCTTCATTTTTTGATAAAAAACCAAGGATATAAATTCTTTCTCTATTCTGCGGTAAATTGCCATATTCCATTGTATTTAGAATGGCATCTTTTACAAAATATCCAAGATTTTCTAATTCGTTATATATTAATTTTAGGGTATCGCCATTATTATGAGTTTTTAAGTTCTTAACATTCTCTAGCAAGAATACTTTTGGCTTCCTATCTCCTAAAATTCTAATAATTTCAAAAAATAAATCCCCTCTTCCTTTATCCGTGAAACCTTTTCTATACCCTGCGATTGAAAAAGGCTGACAAGGAAATCCCCCGTCAGTAAACTAAATTCAGGAAATTTATCTGATGGAACTTGAGCAATATCTTTAAGGTACAACTCCGTTTCTTGCTTTGAACTTTCAGCAAAATTATAATCAAACGTTACCTTACAATTAGCATCAAAATCATTTGAAAAAACAGAGCTGAATCCATTTTTTTCAAAACCCAGTTTTATCCCACCAATACCTGCAAATAAATCTATGAATTTCATTGGGCCACCCTGACTTTACTTATTTTCAATTTATTTCTTGTCAGCCAGTCGTATAGGGTTGATGGAGCGCAGTTCATTATTTTAGCTATACCACGCTTACTTATACCCTTTTCAACCAGTGCTATAATTTCCCGTTCATGATCATCTAGCTTTACATGTTTGGCTCTGCCCTTGGGTCTTCCCATTGACGTTACCCTTTCACCTCTGGAATTAAGGAAATAACCCTGAGTTTTCAATAATTCTGCCCTACTAGCCAGACTCTCAGCCGTTCTTAGACTGATAAACTCCCTTTCTATTTGAGCTACCATACCCAATACGGTAGCCATTATCGTACTGGTCATGTCACCCTTTTCTGTAAAAATGAGATTCTGCTTTGCGATATGGACGCTGAATTTACTATCTGCCGCCAATTCCAGCATACCCAGAACTTGCAGGGTAGAACGAGCCATACGGCTGATTTCTGCGACAACCAGAGTATCACCTTCAACCATCGTTTCGGTGAGCAATTCCCCTATTTTCCGCTCCTTCCATTTTTTTTTACTGGTCACTGTATCTTCAATAAAAATCAGGTCATTTATTTTGTGTTTGTTTGAATATTCCAATATGCCATGACGCTGGTTATCAACGTCCTGTTTATCGGTACTCACTCTTAAATACGCGTAATTCATTATCTAATCCTCTAAATTTGATTTATACCCTATTTACATTTATATCTTATCATATTCGTTTGATTTAAACCATATAAACCCGTGCATATATGCATGATTTATACGGTGGTTTTAATCGACCACCCCAATATTCCAGCCCGTTCCAGTTCCTCCTTAGTTATTAAACCGTACCCATTCACATAGGCGTACCCATCCACATTAATCAATTCTTCATGAGCGGCATATAACCGCTTCAACCTCTCTTTATGACCTCCTATTTTTTCTACATTACCGAATGGTATTTCTTTATCAAACTGGTCATTAAACGTTGCTGGGTATGGATTCCATTTATGGCCTATAAATAATTCAGGCTCAGGCTCAGGTATTCCCACAGCGGTCATCATCCCTTCTATCGCATGGCCTTTTATTATCGGTGGCACTATCTGATTATTACCTTCTACGATAGCGGCTAATGGCTTCTTCCATGTCCCGAACGAACCGAATAAATGTCCTGAATATTCATTTTTAGCTGGTTGCTGGTCTTGTTTGGCAATATAAGCAGTCACATTTCTAATATTTTTACGCTCAACCCTATCTATCCAGACCTCAGAGCCAACCCACATTTTTTGTATTCGTTCAATCTGAATTTCTTTATCAGATCCCAAGACAACATTAAGATGTAGGCCAGTTGAAATATGACCTTTTTCAATAGTCCAGATACCACCATTCGATACACGGCGTAATTTTTTTAGAAAGGAAGATTTATCTTTAGTGAAAGTGTGTTGTTCTGAGGATTTAATAACGGCATAGAGCAATTCACTGTCAGACTGGGAGCCTGATTCTGCTAATGTAGCTATCTTTGCTTGTCGTATTTTGGCGC
Source organism: Gammaproteobacteria bacterium (assembly GCA_027071355.1). Classification (GTDB taxonomy): domain Bacteria; phylum Pseudomonadota; class Gammaproteobacteria; order GRL18; family GRL18; genus JANELJ01. The sequence goes on from JALSUJ010000277.1 coordinate 4,151, forward strand.
ACTCAGGGCATACACGATAATCATGACATCGTGACCCAGCACGGCATTTTGTGCTATAATACATCTATTGATTACCTCTAATAATCAATAAGAACGGAGTCAGAAAAAGCCGGAATCCTGCAAGATTCCGGCTTTTTTATTGCCTATCCGTTATTCATTTTGTCATCAGGTCGGCCAGCAATTCTATTTGCTCTACCGTCAATGATGGTCTATTCAACTTTGTTCTTACGATAACACCAGCTTTGTGCTTTTCCTGCTCTTGAATCCAGAGTACCGCTTTAGCTAATCCGGTCGGCAGGAACACGGATAATTTAACCCATTCATCAGGTATTTCATTAACCATTCTTTCCTGTCTGACAATCCTATTCACGGCATGTTCTACCGATTGCCGTGAAATTTGATACTCTGCCGCCACTTCAGACACTCTTTTTTCCTCAACCAGAACGGCATAAGCTAAATTCTTTGCCTTCTGTTTTTGGCCGGTTTTTTCGGCCAGCTCAATAAATAGGGTTTTATTCATACAGTCATCACTAAAATTATTTTCTAACATCTTGAGTTATCCACTGCTAAAACTTATCCACCGAAAAAAACGGCTTTTTAGTTATAAGAGTAAATAAAGAAGGAGCTATTTAGAAAACCCCAACTTATCCACATTATGCACGAAATAAATGACCGTTTAAACTAAACATATAATACATAAAGCAATACACTAATGCAAACAAACAATACTATCCCCCTCTCGTTGCCGTATTTTCCGCGCATATTCGTACCGATTAACTGCACGTTAATCCGACCACTAAGGGCTATTTGATTGCTATGATGACGTATTAAGCGGGCTTGCAACCCCATAAACCGCTTGAGTCTAGATTATTCTATAGAAATATAAGGATAATCCTACATACAACACAGAAAATAGCGGTCATAATCCATTGTAATGAGTGTTAGCAACGTTTACCGAAAGTCCCGACAGTTACAGTCATGGCATAACACCGCCAACACTCTCATTTTTTATTTTAAGGTGATCATATGGAATATCTGCGTATCAAAAAAGCTAAAAAAATGACTAGAGCAGACGGCACCCCTTTTGCTGTAGCTCTATTCATTAAGAAAAATCGCAAATTTGGAGATGTGATTAGTGAAAAAACTATTAGTAAGAAAAAAAGCTGCTTGGTTACTGGCGCACATGACAGCGGCAAAACACGCTGGTTATCACGTCTTAATGAAAATGCCGCCGAAATATACGGCGGCAGACATAAATCAGAACCTCTCTGGCTGGGAGCTTTGCGGCCTATTGGTGCTTGGTGTGATGCGCCCATGGTAGTTGAGTGGTGGGAGAAACGCCGGAACGCCGCCAATGATGACCAAACAATACCTTGGACTAATTTAAAGCAATGGGAAAGAGCTGAATTACTACCCGATTACCTGAGTGAAACTAATTCGGTTTTATTTATAGATGATGCCCATAAGCTCAGTGGTCGTAAACTACAGATAGCTCGAATGTGCGTTTTATCCTGCCGCCTGAGCGTGGTATCAGCCAGCGAAGAACAACGCATACCACCAAATTTAAGAAGTGTTCTAATGCGCCGTGACCCTCAGATATATAGATTAAATAGTGATGTAGCTTACGATGCCACTAGCATTATTATGTGGTTCCTTATAGTCGCATCTTTATTAGCTGGGGCATGGGAATTATCTTTAATGTTGGGCGGCTTAAAGGCTCTCGGTTCTGGTCGCAGAGCATCAAGATCAGATTAAAGGATTCCATTGATGAATTTTAGAGTACCGTTTTTTGTTTTGTTATCAGCCACTTATACAGTCGGCTTTGCTTCAGACAAAACGGCGGCCAGCTATTGGCCGTGGGATATTGAGGCAAAAGCGGCACTTGAAAAGCCACCGGAATTTAAACCCTACAAATTACCCACCTTATCCGGTCACGATTTAGATTATCATGACCGGCCAGCGGCACTCATTAAGGCTCCTGCTATTAATGCTGATTCCGTCCTTCGGTCTGTTCTGTCCTGTTATCCTGCCGGTAGTAATTGGGATATTGATGTAAAGCTCAGGGCGCAATTACGCAACAATGTAGGCTTTGAAACTAATGACTATGGCACCACATCAGCCGGTAGTAATTACGTTGCTATTGTTGCTAGTATGCCGTTATACAGCGGCAAAGAGCTAAACAGGGAGCGAGAACGGGAGTATAAACGCCGGACTGAAATAGCTGGCTTTGTTGCCGATTTTATAGCGGCAATAGCTAAACGAAATCAGGCAGTAAGAGAGCTGGCCTTGTACAGCTCATTAGAAGCAAGAGCCAGTCTGAGAGTACAACAGGGCATAGTAGCCGCCGCCGAACAAGTCACCTATCTACAAAAGGTATCATCAGCTCAAGAGTCGTTAATTGTTGCCGAGAGCAAAATTATGGAGACACGTCTTAAAATGTCCACCTCTTGCGACACATCAAAATATACAGCTATGGACGGCTATCTAAAGCGGATATCAGCCGTTAAATTAAAAGCAAAATAATATCCTTCCGGAAAGAAAGATATTTTTATCAAATGGGGTTAATTATGGGTTTTTATAAAAAATACAGAGGTAGTTTTTTGTAATGAAATGGGTCAATCATATAGCCATTGCAGGGGCTACGACTGCCGTAATTAACCCCACCTTAGTACCGTTCGCCGTACTTGGTGGCACAGCCCCAGATTGGCTAGAGTGGGTTTTTGCGGCTCTTGGTCGTAAAGTTAAGCACCGCACAGTCACCCACTACGTTACCGGCTGGGCTATCGGTCTTGCCGCCGCTCTTTTGCTCTGGGATTTTAACGGCATATTAGCCGGTTTTTTCTATGGCGGCCTTACTCATGTTCTGGTTGACAGCCTGACAATAGCAGGGGTCCCTTTCAGCCCTCATTCAGATAGGAAATTCCATTTATTCGGTGGCAGATTGCGTACTGGTGCGGCTGGTGAATATTTTGTTGCCTGGGGGATAGTCGGCGTATGCCTGATAGTTTCAATGACTTTAAAGCCAATAATTAGCGGATTCTATCCGTATTTTTACGGCTGGGGTAATTTATACGAGCAGGGGTTAATTGATGGGAAAGAGTGGAAGGATAATAGATTTAATATTTTATTCCATGAAGATCATCGAGTACTGCCCATCAGCGCGGACGCAAATTCTAAACGGCTTAGGTATGCGGTTTATTACACTCCAAAGAAGCCGGCTTTTTCTTGATTCTTCTTTAATTCTCTCATTGAGTATTGATATTTTTTCTTGATTCTTCTTTTTAAGTTGCACGGCCAGACAACCCGAAACATTAAAAAAGGGGCTTTTAGCCCCTTAATTCCTTATTTAAAACTTATCGTTATATCACTAAAACCGATATCATCCAGTACTGAAATAGCCGCCTCTACACGTTTAAAAATCCGAACCTTTCCAGATTTAGCTATGAGTGACTCAGTGACCCACCGCCCCCTATTTACCTCAAACTGCAACAGCCAGCCGTCTATCATTGGGGCGCGTACCGCCCTTGGAGATTTCAGCCCACCAGCGGAAAACAAAACTTTAGATTCAACTAATTTCATACGATATAAACCCCTTCACCTTCATTGTCATCCAAGTACTGCCAGACCGCTCTTGTTGCCATAGTGTCACCTATTGCGCTATGAGCCTGCATATCATTAGGCCATTCATAACCAGCGACCTCGGCGGCTCTTATCAGCTTATGCCACTTAAAATTATTATGATAATCATCCCATTCCCCGATATGCTCAGCATACCTATTCATGCAGCACTTTATTGAGGCCGCATGAGCGTCTAAATCACCAAGATACTGCATATCATAAGCGGCGTTATAGATAACAATATCCTGATGCTCACAAACCTGATATATCAGCGGTAACACCTCTTCAAAATACGGCATATTTGTTACATCTCTTGGTGCTATTCCGTGTATTTTCTGAGCTTGCGGCCACGTTGCTTTATTTTTCGGGCGGCAACGTCCGGCCAGCAGAATAACGCCGTTATCGCCAATTAGCGAATACTCCAGCACATCATCTTTAGCACTCAAGCCGGTAGTTTCTGTATCAATGTAAATCATATGTATTACTTCTCTTCTGAGTCTGGTGTTATCCAGTAATCATTTACCATTTTATCCCACGCCTTTTGCTCATTCACGCCTATTAATTCGTGCGGCTCGTACCCATCAACACGGGCTTTTAAAATACTCCAAGCAACATCTTCCAGCGCATCATCCAAAACACACAGGTCAGTTATATCTATACTCTGTTCAGTATGGTTATAAGCATGTAATAAAACTGCCGCTAGAGCTCTTGCACCGCTTGTCCCTGCATGTTCTCCAATCACACTAAGGGCTTTTCTTACCGCCGCCGCCGCCGCTTCTATATTCGTTTTCATCTTAACCACCTAATAGTTAATTATCTGTCATCATTGACACCCTAAGTATAAATCTCTGGCTCCCGTTTTGCAAGTTTCTGTATCCATTAAATGCAATCCTGAACTCCTGCACACAAAAAAAAGGTACTGAACATGCGCTCAATACCTCATCTTTTGCACTCAGTCCGGTCTCTGTATAATGTAAATCATTATATAAACCCCTCGTTAATAAAGGCTACCACCATCATTTTGTGCAATCTTTTGTTGATCATACCCCTTATTAAAAGCCTCGCATATTTTTCGTGTTGGGCTAATATATACGCCTCTTGCGTCTCTTTGCATGTCATAAAAAGCAAATTTCGTGCCCTCGCTAAAAGCTTCTAATTCTTCATCTGTCATTTTCGCCATTTTATTCCTCCGTATTCTCCAATAAATATCATAAATCACCCCTCTGATAGTTAGTTTTCTTGTCATTATCGACACCCTGAGTATAAAACTCTGGCTCCCATTTTGCAAATTTCTGTTCCCACTTATTGCATAAGAAGACCCACCCTTTAACGGAATCAGGGCGGCTGGAATAAAATTCTACACCTATCGGCTTCGGTCACGGATTGACAGCCGCCGCCCTGAACATCTATCCTCAACGCAAAGCGGCCAGACAGAGCTAGGCAAAAAAAAGAGGGCATCAGACTTACGCCCGAAACCCTCTACTTTTATCAAACAATAAAATGATTATTTCAATCCACACGCTGAGCGTGACAACCAAAGTATAGCACGGCACGGACGGCGGCCAGCTTCACAACCAGAGAGAGGCACGAACTAAAACAGAGTGTCAGACCTGTAGGTCAGTAAGGGCGGCCTTATGTCCTTACTGGCCGGATGGGATGGCACGGGCGGCCAGCCTCACAACCAGATAGAGGCACGAACTAAAACAG
>JALSUJ010000278.1 GCA_027071355.1 Gammaproteobacteria bacterium
CCCTAGCATTAAACCTTGTATATTAAATATACAAGGTTTAATCACACTCATAATCCAGATACTGGTACTAAATTTATGACTCCCAAAGATAAGAAAAGTAAAAAAAAATCTATCAAACCGGTTAAATTTATCCATAGTAAAAAGGGTATGGATACTGAGTCCATTCGACGGGCTATTGCCAATCACCTGACATTTACTATTGGCAAAGACACATTAACAGCCACTCAAAGGGACTGGCTGGATTCTGTATCCTATGCCATTCGAGACCGCCTGATCGAGCGCTGGATGAACACCATGCGCAGTTATTATGCCTGTGATGCAAAGCGGGTCTATTATCTGTCTCTGGAATTTCTTATTGGTCGTACCTTACTCAATGCCATGTTAAATCTGGGGATTGAGCAGGAATGCGTTAAGGTAATGGGTGAACTGGGTCATGACCTGCCCAAACTCACCGAACTGGAACCGGATGCGGCCCTGGGTAATGGCGGGCTGGGTCGACTGGCAGCCTGCTTTCTGGACTCCCTGGCCACTCTGCAATTACCCGGATACGGCTATGGTATACGTTATGAATACGGCATGTTCCGGCAGAATATAAATGACGGCTATCAGGTAGAACACCCTGATAACTGGCTGCGTTATGGCAACCCCTGGGAAATTCCCCGTGCCGAAGTGCTATTTCCTATCCATTTCGGCGGAAAGGTCGTCACTTATCACGATGAAGATGGTTTTCCACGCTCTCATTGGGTAGATACGGAAGAAGTCATGGCCATGGCCTTTGATACACCAATCCCCGGTTATGATGTAGGTACGGTCAATAATATGCGCCTCTGGTCTGCCAAAGCTTCACGGGACTTTGAATTACAGTATTTTAATGAAGGTAATTATATTAAAGCCGTAGAGGATAAAAACCGCTCCGAAAATCTGTCACGGGTACTTTATCCTGATGATACCACTGAGATGGGTCGCAAACTGCGTTTAAAACAGGAATACTTTTTTGTCAGTGCCTCTATACAGGATATTATGCTGCGCTATGAAAAATACCATGATGGCTTTGATGATTTGCCGCATAAAGTATCTATCCAGCTTAATGATACCCATCCGGCCATAGCAGTGGCTGAACTGATGCACATTCTGGTGGACATTAAACATCTGGACTGGGATGATGCCTGGGATATTACCACCCGAGTTTTTGCCTATACCTGTCACACTTTATTACCTGAAGCTCTGGAAACCTGGCCGGTAGCACTGTTTGAGGAATTACTGCCACGGCATATGTCAATTATTTATGACATCAACTTCCATTTTCTGCAAAATGTTAACCATTGTTTCCCTGGTGATAACGAATTATTAAAAAACGTTTCTTTAATAGATGAAAGTGGCGAAAAGCGTATTCGTATGGCTCATCTGGCCATTGTCGGCAGCCATAAAGTAAATGGCGTTGCCAGGATCCATAGTGAATTAATGAAGGACACTATATTCAGAGACTTCAACCGCTTATTTCCAGATCGTTTTATTAACCTGACTAATGGCGTTACCCCAAGACTATGGATTAATCAGGCTAATCCCGCACTGTCCGGCTGGCTCACCAAACAGATCGGCTCCGCCTGGTTAAAAGATTTACAACACTTGCGTAAACTGGAAAAACACGCCCATAAAGAAGATCGGCAGAAAGCCTTTTTACATATCAAACAACAGAACAAGATCCGTCTGTGTGAAAAGATTGCCGATCTACTGGATATAGAAGTTACTCCTGAAGCATTATTTGATGTACAGGTTAAACGCATTCATGAATACAAACGGCAGTTATTAAATATTCTGCACATTATTACCCTTTATAATCGCATTCGAAATAATCCCGAACTGGAGATTGTTCCCCGTGTGGTGGTCATTGCAGGTAAAGCCGCACCTGCCTATACCATGGCCAAACTATTTATTAAATTAATTAATGATATTGCTGTAGTAGTCAATAATGACCATCGCATTAATAATAAACTCAAAGTTATTTTCATCCCGAATTATGATGTAACCAATGCTACTATTATTATTCCTGCCGCTGATTTATCCGAACAGATTTCAACTGCCGGAACAGAAGCTTCCGGTACGGGTAATATGAAACTGGCACTCAATGGCGCCTTAACCATTGGCACCCTGGATGGTGCCAATGTGGAAATGAAAAATGAAGTGGGTGATGACAATATCTTTATTTTTGGACATACGGTAGATGAAATAGAGAGCCTGAAAAACAGTCATTATAATCCTTACCATTACTATGAAGACAATCCATTTTTAAAAGAAGCTGTTGATTTAATTGGCTCCGACTATTTCTGCCCGGGCGATCCGGATCGATTTAAACCGGTAGTCGATTCATTATTAAACAGTGATCCTTATTTTGTTATGGCCGATTATCAGGCTTATATCGACAAACAGAAAGAAGTCGAAGTCCTGTTTCAGGACAAGCACAAATGGGCTGAAAAAGCGCTATTGAACATTGCCCGAATGGGCTATTTTTCCAGTGACCGAACCATTAAAGAATACGCCAGTAAAGTCTGGGGACTGGAACCGGTGGTACCAGGGAAGTGTGTGTAGAGAGCAGCGTTAAGCGTTAAGCGTTAAGCGTTAAGCGTTAAGCGTTAAGCGTTAAGCAAAAGATTAAAAGCACTCATTTCTCCTGTCAAACCTATACGCTCTTATCTTTTGCTCTGGCTCTTTCTCAGCGCTGTCTTTATCTATTCATTGAATTAAAGAACTGTTCGTTGGTTTTGGTGTCCTGCATTTTTTCCTGCATAAATTCCATGGCGGAAATTTCATCCATGGGGTGCAGGATTTTGCGCAGGATCCAGACTTTCTGTAATTCATCCGGCGCCATTAACAGGTCTTCTTTTCGGGTACCGGAACGGTTTACATTAATGGCCGGGTAAATACGTTTTTCAGCCAGTTTACGGTTCAGGTGTAATTCCATATTACCTGTGCCTTTAAATTCTTCAAAGATCACTTCATCCATTTTGGAACCGGTATCAATCAGGGCTGTAGCCAGAATAGTCAGTGAACCGCCTTCTTCGATATTTCTTGCCGCACCAAAGAAACGCTTGGGACGTTGCAGGGCATTGGCATCTACACCACCGGTCAGTACTTTACCGGAAGATGGAATGACTGTGTTATAGGCACGTGCCAGACGGGTAATGGAATCCAGCAGAATAACTACATCGTGCTTATGTTCCACCAGACGTTTAGCTTTTTCAATAACCATTTCAGCGACCTGTACATGGCGGCTGGCCGGCTCATCAAAGGTGGAAGAAATAACTTCACCATTTACCGAACGTTCCATTTCTGTTACTTCTTCAGGACGTTCATCAATCAGCAGCACCATTAAGAAACATTCAGGATAATTAGCGGCAATAGACTGGGCAATATTCTGCATCATCATGGTTTTACCGGTTTTTGGCGGTGCTACAATCAGACCACGCTGGCCTTTACCGGTAGGTGCCATTAAATCAATCACACGGGCAGTAAAATCTTCGGTACTGCCATTGCCCTGTTCCATAATAAAACGCTCATTAGGAAATAATGGCGTCAGGTTTTCAAATAATACTTTATGACGGGAATTTTCCGGCTCATCATAGTTAATTTTATTGACTTTTAATAAGGCAAAATAACGCTCACCATCTTTAGGTGGTCTGATTTTACCCGCAACAGTATCACCGGTTCTTAAACCAAAACGTCTGATCTGGCTGGGTGATACATAAATATCATCTGGTCCTGCCAGATAGGAACTGTCTGCTGAGCGCAGGAAACCAAAACCGTCCTGCAATATTTCCAGTACCCCATCGCCATAAATATCTTCGCCGCTTTTAGCATGTGCCTTAAGGATCGAAAAAATGACATCCTGTTTTCGTGCTCGGGATATATTATCAATACCCATCTCTTTTGAAATTTCAATAAGCTCGGAAGCCGGTTTTGTCTTTAGTTCGGTGAGATTCATTTTGACCTTTGATTTTGTTTAAGTGTTGATTAAATAAACAGATATGTATTAGTGATATGAGTTTAAATTGTCTGGAATTTATTTTGTGAGGCTTACTATGAATGGAAAAATAGTTTGAACTGATTTTTGTTATAAACCCGTAATTACTCTTAATTCAAATTTATTATGATTCAAATTTATTAAAATCTAATTATTTAAACAGGAGAATCTGGATTTCATTAAAATGACTAAATAGTTCACTTCAGATAGAAGTTATATTAATCACGCATAGCCTGTGCTTACACCCATGTAAGACTTTAGGCGAAGTTTAGCTCATCAGCAAAATTATGTCCAGCTCTTTTATTTGAAAATTTTAAAAAAGCTGAAACTAATTTTATATACTCTTGAATAATTCAGTTAAATATTGCTATCAATAAAAGCAGTAAGTTGTGATTTGGAAACCGCGCCTACTTTGGTGGCCTCAACCTGACCATTTTTATACATCATTAAAGTTGGAATACCGCGAATACCAAATTTAGGTGGCGTATTGGGATTATCATCAATATTTAATTTGGCAACTTTCAGACGACCTTCATACTCATCAGATATTTCATCCAGAATAGGGGCAATCATTTTGCAGGGACCACACCAGTCAGCCCAGAAATCAACCAGTACCGGCAAATCACCCTGAAGCACTTCTTCATCAAAAGTATCATCTGATACATAAACGATTTTATCGCTCAATTTTTATTCTCCAAATTAATAAAATATAGATATTGGTTCTTCAGATTTGACTATAGAACAGCATGAATACTGAACACCATTTCGCTGAAAGTAAGATTTATCTTTCATAATATGTGAAGGATATAGTTCCATGTCCGAATATTCAAGGTCCCTGGTAAATTTATTGGCAAATTATTCTGATATTTGTCTGCTAATCATAAATTTTCAGAAAAATTTGTTAGAATAAATGGTTCCTTTTAGCCATTTTCAGTTTGAGCAAATATATTGTCTGCACTTAATCCACGTCAACAACAGGCTGTAAAACACATTGACAGTCCCTTACTGGTACTGGCGGGTGCCGGCAGTGGCAAAACCCGGGTTATAACCAGTAAAATTGCCTATCTGATTCAGGAGTGCGGTCATAAGGCACATACTATCGCCTCTGTTACCTTTACCAATAAAGCCGCACGGGAGATGAAAGAGCGGGTGTCCCAGATTATCCCTCGCTCCCAGACTCGCGGTCTGAGAGTGTCTACCTTTCATACCCTGGGTCTGAACATTATTAAATCAGAATTAAGTATACTATCTTTAAAGAGCGGATTTTCAATTTTTGATACCCATGACAGCCATACTCTGCTTAAAGACCTGATGCGCAGCCATTTTAAAGACGAAGAATTAATTAAAGAACACTTTGAAGGCTTTGCACGGCAGATATCCAGCTGGAAAAATGACTGCATTAGCCCGGAACAATTGCTGCAGCAGCCTCCCCCAGATCCGGCTCTGGCCTATAATATAAAAGTTTACGCTGACTACAATCATCATTTACGCACCTACAATGCCGTGGATTTTGATGATCTGATTATGCTGCCGGTATTACTGTTTAATAATCACCCTGCTATTCTGGAAAAATGGCAAAAACGTATCCGTTACCTGCTGGTGGATGAATACCAGGATACCAATACCACACAATATGAACTGGTTAAACTGCTGGTAGGTGGTCGCACCAGTCTGACCGTGGTAGGGGATGACGATCAGTCTATCTACTGCTGGCGAGGAGCCAAACCGGAAAACCTGTCTTTGCTGGAAAAAGATTTTCCCAGTTTAAAAGTCATTAAACTGGAACAGAATTATCGTTCCACCCGGCTGATTTTAAATGCTGCCAACACTTTAATTGCCAACAACCCGCATGTATTTGAAAAAGCACTCTGGAGTGAACTGGGCCATGGTACTCCTATTCGTATATTGCGGGTCCCCGATGAACATAAAGAAGCTGAACGGGTAGTATCCTCCCTGGTTGCACATCATTTTCGTTTTAAAAAATCTTATCGTGATTACGCTATTCTCTATCGCGGCAACCACCAGTCTCGTCTGTTTGAAAAACAGCTTAGAGAACAGCAGGTTCCCTATTATCTCAGTGGTGGAGTCTCCTTTTTTTCCTATACCGAAATTCGGGATATGCTGTCCTACCTGCGTTTACTGGTAAACCCCGATGATGATAATGCTTTTTTACGTATTATTAATACTCCCCGGCGTCAGATCGGCAGTGCCACCATTGAGAAACTCAGCCATTATTGCAGTCACTCCAGAACCAGTTTATTAAGCGCCTGCTCCCATCTGGCACTTAAAGAATACCTGCCTGAAAAAGCCGTGCAGCGACTGGCGGAATTTGGTCAGTGGATGGAACGAATGCAGCAATCTGCCTGGGAAGATAATCCAATTAAGGTCGTTGAGCAGTTAATTGTTGATATTGACTACGATACCTGGCTGTTTGAAACCAGTAATAATGAAAAACAGGCCGAAAAACGCATTGAAAATGTCAATGAACTGGTAGCCTGGCTGCAGCGCCTGTATGACAATGAGCCGGAAAGTTCTCTGCAAGATCTGGTGTCAAAAATGATCCTGCTGGATATTATGGACCGCAATGAAGAAGACAGCGAAGATGATCAGGTGGCTTTAATGACCATGCACGCCTCCAAAGGTCTGGAATTTCCTTATGTTTATATTGTCGGAATGGAGGAAGGATTTCTGCCCCATCGCACCAGCATCGAAGAAGATAATATTGAAGAAGAACGCCGGCTTTGTTATGTGGGCATTACCCGTGCCCAGAAAGAACTGACCTTCAGCCTGAGTGAAAAACGCCGTCAGTATGGTGAAATTACTGATACCGAACCCAGTCGCTTCCTGGATGAACTGCCACAGGAGGACCTGGAATGGGTGGAGGGGAAACAAAAACTTGAGGGTGATGAACGTAAGGAGTTTGGTCGTGCCAGTATTGCTGGGATTCGGGATATTCTGGGGTAAGAGCAGCGTTGAGCGTTGAGCGTTGAGAAAAAGCATAAAAAAGCCGCTTTCTTTTACAAGAATAGCGGCTTTTTTTCGACAACTTATAATTACCTGACTTTAGAAGCCTTTTGAGACACTCAGGATAAAGCGGTCATCACAGTTGCCCTGGTGAGAATCATAGGCATAAGCATCACACTCACTATCACTCAGATTATTACCCACATAAGATAAATCAACATTTACCCCTGCAAAATCTCGATTGACACCAATCTTATAATCTACATAATCAAAGTCTTTTGCATTAGGATTAACCGGTGCATCGACATAGCGTGCATCATTATCACTATCATAGGCATCACCAAATGATTTACCTACGCTGGCACTCAATCCCAGACCCATTGGTAATTCATCATAGTCAAAGCCTAAAGAAATATAATCAGAAGAATCTCCGGTATCAAACCAGTCACTGGAATATGAATAGGATGCAGAGAAGTAACTATAATTTAAAGCAAATGTCCATTCTGTAGTTTCATAGTTGGGGCTATTGTTATAATTATAACGTAAGACACTGGCATCATAACCAATTCCTGTATCACCAATGGTATTGGCAAAACCAAGATAAGTATCGGTTTCAAGATTAACATTACCATTATCTGAATCAGCAAACGCCACATTGGAGCTCCAGACACCTACATAAACACCACTGTCATGACTCCAGTCGAAACCACCCTGGATAGCACCATCATTCTGAGTTTGAGAAATACCGCGGAAATAGTAATCGGTTACTAAAGCCACATTTGCTGAAAAATCTGAATTAGAGCTTTCTGAAGAGCTGGATGTATCTCCTATAGATTTTGAAACTGTTAGAATAAACCGGTCATCACAATTGCCCTGATGAGAATCATAACCATAAGAATCACACTCACTATCGCTCAGATTGTTGCCAACATAACTTAAATCAAAATTAACACCAGCAAAATCCTTACTAACACCAATTTTATAATCTACATAATCGAAATCTCTGACACCATCACCATTTTTCTTGTCATAAGCATCACCAAAAGACTTACCCACACTGGCATTCAAAGCCAGCCCCATAGGTAATTCATCATAATCAAAACTTAAGGCAAAATAATTGGATGCATCACCTGTATCAAACCAGTCACTGGAATAAGAATAGGAAGCAGAAAAATAACTATAGTTTAAAGCAGCTGTCCATTCAGTTGTTTCATAGTTAGGGCTGTTATTATAGTTATAACGTAAGACACTGACATCATAGCCAATACCTGTATCACCAAAAGTATTGGCAAAACCAAGATAAGTATCAAGCTCAAGATTGACATCACCATTTACATCATCAGCAAAAGCAACATTAGAACCCCAGACACCGGCATAAAGACCGCTATCATGGTTCCAGTCAAAACCGCCCTGGATAGCACCATCGTTTTGAGTTTGAGAAATACCGCGGAAATAATAATCAGTGGTTAACGCGACATTGGCTGAAACAGTGCCATAGTCCCCGGCACTGGCTATTAATGGTGTCGCGAGAACGGATGCTACCGTTAGCGACAGTAAAGATTTTTTAATTAAACTCATAATTTTTGCATCCCTTTTCTATTTCAAAAAGTTTTAAAGTGTTTTGTGGTAAATAAACAACGATATTTCGACATTGCAACATACTAGCAGTTTGTATGCCAAATACAACAACTACTTGATATTGATAAAATTGATTTAAACCGATTTATTACAACGGTGTGACAAAAAACAAAAAACGCACCAAAACAAAACATCAAATAGTGCATAAGCACCAAAAAAGCACCTTATTTATATAAGCTTTTGTTTTTAACAGACAAAAAAAGAGCAGCGTAAACGCTGCTCTTTTTTATTTTTCAATAAACGCTGTTTATTGCGAGCTCATATACTCAATAGCGGCCTTGATTTCTGCATCACTTAAACCTGCATTACCACCACGAGGAGGCATTGCCCCTTTACCATGTATCGCAGACTTAACCAGTCCGTCAACTCCGCCTGCAGCTTCCAGCCGTTTACCCCAGGCATCTTTATTGCCAATTTTAGGTGAATTTAATAAGCCTATACCATGACAGGCCTGACAGGTACCTGCTACAATAGCACTGCCATCAATCGGACCCGCCTTCACTTTAACCACTTCTTTTTTAGCTCCTGCTGCTGGCGCACCAGCGACAGAAACAACTTCAATCGGCTTTAAACGCTCGCTGACTGCCGCCTGATCATCCATATTTCTGGCTCCAAAAGAAGCAAAAAAGGATGATAAAATAACAGCTATCCATAATATAAGTAATGCTAAAACACCTACGAATACAATAGTATTCACGTAATCCATAAATAAATCTTGTTCTTTATTATCACTCATAACGGTTTCCTTAAATAAAAATACTGTCCAGATCCAAACCGGTCGAATCCACCTGAAATTAAATTAGTCCTCCATTATATAG
>JALSUJ010000279.1 GCA_027071355.1 Gammaproteobacteria bacterium
ATTAAATCCACAGCCCGGGTGGTAATAAAACCACTGTGCTGCTCGGTATTATCAGAGCCATTGACTTTAGTAGAATCTGAACGCAGGCTTCGATGTCCTAATATCAGCCCGACTCCGGCGGCAGCAGTAAACAGAATTGAAAGCTCACCCAGAGTATCAAAACCACGATAGGCCAGTAACACAGCCGCCACGATATTCGCAGTATGTACTTCTCCCGGCGCATGAGCCAGTATCGCATCACCAAGAAACATAGGCGTTTGACCGAAGGGTAAATAAGAGGCCAGCACCAGTAATAAAAAGGCCAGACCGCCTGCAAATAACAGACCTGCAACATTTCTCATTAGCTCAGTCCTCCAGTTGCCATAAACCCAGTCGCTTAAGCCCCAGGGCAAGCAGCAATGCGCTCAGACCAGCACCAATAGCCGCCTCAGTCATTGCCACATCAGGGGCCTTCATTAAAGCAAACAGAACCGCCAGTGCCAGAGACACAACTGAAGAAGCCGCAACCGCAGCAATCATATTCGGTAGCACCAGCACCGCAATGGCAGAAGCCAGCATAACCAGCACAACAATGGATACAATCCAGATCATTATGAAGACTCCTTATGCAGGGTTGAAGTATCTGTATCTGTATTTATCCTGCTAGTCACAGCCTTATCGTTATGCCAGGGTCTGACACCTGTTAAATAAAAGGCTCTGGCTATAGCTGAGGAACTGACTGGATTGGTCAATAAGATAAAGCCCATTATTAATACCAGTTTGTACCACCAATGCGGGTATAACAAACCAATTCCAATAAAAACCCCTATAGCTCCCAGAGTAACAGCCTTGGTACCGGCCTGAATCCGATTGTACACATCGGGCATTCTAATAAGTCCCAGAGCACCCAGAAAAACAAACATTGAACCCAGCAGTAAAAATAAATCCGCAATTAATCTCAAGAACCATCTCCTTTTTTTCTACTTTCGATGGCTTTAGCCAGAGCCAGGACTCCAGCAAATGACAGGACACCATAAATTAGAGCGACATCAAGATAGAGGATACTTTGAAATAGAGCGGCGATAATACAGAGAATAACAATAGCAATAACATTTAAAGCATCGGCACTGACAATTCTATCGGGATTAGTGGGGCCAAAAATCAGCCTGTAAAGAGCCATTAAGGTGGCCAGCGCAATAAACAGCAGCGCCAGCATTTCAAGACCATTAACATGCAACTGAGAACCGGATGGAAAACTGATATTGACCAAATCAATAAGCTCACTGGGCTGTTCTGGATAACTCACTTTAAAAATCCTTTTATATGGCGTTCAAAACCCTGTACGATCCGTTGGGTATTATATTCTAAATCCAGTTTATCCGGACAGTCAATCCAGTGCACCAGAATTCGGTCTTCAATTACATCAACAGACAAAGTGCCCGGAGTCAGGGTAATACTGTTTGCCAGTAATAGCCGCCCCAGTTCAGACTGTATCGTAGTTTGCACTTCGACAATAGCCGGGTTGATAGGTATATGTCTGGACAGAATACGTCCGGCTAAGTCAAAGTTTGCCTTAATCAGCTCAACCAGAAAATACCCGAGATAACGAAGCATATTAAACAGACTGACCGGGGTTAATTTTAGACCGTTTAGTATGGAAAGCCGGCTGGCGGTCATGATTTACACCAGACCAGAGACAATAATTCCAGCAATTAAATCGTCACTTTTAAAGGAGCCGCTCAGCAGTAACCAGAGTATAAAACAAATTGCAAACGTCATAAAATAAGGACGAGATGAAGTGTCGTTCATGAATAATTCTATACTCGTTTTTTTAGAATTGTAAAAAGAATAAATCCAGCTTTAGAATGCAAGTTATATTACTCTCACAAACTACCAAGTTCAAGCACGATTATAAAGATAGACTATTTCAGAAACATTACCAATATTTTCAGAAACATTATCAATATTAATCAGCTCTGTTTACTGGCCTGAAACACATGGATCAGAGATTGTAGATTTTCCACCAGCGCTGCCAGTGAGGCTGATTGCTCATTGGTCTGCTGACTCAGTCTGGAAATATGACTGGTGGCATTTTTAATTTGTGTAATATTATTATTTAATGACTGAGTGTTATCTGCCTGAGTATTAGTTGACTGTGATATTGCCGTAGTAATCTCAGTAATTTCATCCAGTTCCCCCAGTACAGAACTAAGCTCTACTGATACCTGTTGAGCATTTTTCTGCCCCACGTCAACACTGTTTTTACTGCGCTTCATTGCCTCCACCACCTGTGAAGTTGTCATCACCAGTTTTTCCATAACCTGTTCAATCTGCTCTGTGGTCTGCTGGGTATTAAAGGACAGATTACGTACTTCATCTGCCACCACCGCAAAACCCCGGCCATTTTCACCAGCTCGCGCTGCCTCAATAGCTGCATTTAATGCCAGCAAATTGGTTTGCGAAGCAATACTATTAATATTGGCAATAGCAGCGGCAATTTCATCTATTCCCTTAGCCAGAGAATCAACCTGCATAGAAGTTTGTTCAACATCTGCAACCACGCTGCTCATTGAGTTCAAAGTATCTTCAACCTTATTCATACTGCCCCCGGTTTTTTGCCGGATAGATTCTGAAAGATCCGCTGCAGTAGAAATATCATGGGCAATTTTATTAAACTCCGCCACAATTTCATCCATAGCTATCGCCGCATTATTGGTTTCAAATTGCTGCTCATGCACAATATGATTACTTTGTTCAGCTCCCTCTTTAAGAGAAGTAGATGCCAGTGATACTCTGTCTGCTGTAGCACTAATATCTTTAAGCATTTTGCGTAACTTATTAATAAACTGATTGTAACCCGACGCAATTTCTTTTAACTCAGTCACATTACTCAGTGTCAGTTCTTTATTTAAATCCCCATTACCCTGTGCTATTTCATTAATGTTTTTACTTAAGGCATTTACCGGTTTAGTAACAGAGCCCGCAATAAACCAGCCAGCACTCAATAGAACTACCACTAGAATAATACCGATAATCATTATCTGCCGCGCTGCGGCATTTAAAGCCTGCTCCAGTTCTGAGAGGCGTTGAGCGGACTCATTTTCCACTATTTTCTGTTGTTTATTAAGTTTATTTTCAAGTTCTTTCAACTGTAGCTCTTCGCCATTAATTTTATTTTCTCTGCTCTGCAGTTCCTGTTCCTGTTTAATTAATTCTTCTTCTTTGGAGCGCAATTCCTCCCGTAAACTATCGAAGGCTTTAGTTTGAGCATTTATTATTTTAATAAGCCGATGTCCCAGTTTATATAACTCATTATAAGTAGGGGTGATTTTTTCTCTGGCCGTATCATAAGCTTCTTCATTATCATTGAGCAGAGCAATAATCACCTCTTTTAATAATGGTTTGATCCGGTCTTTAATAAACGCCTCAAAAGCGGCTTTGGTTTTCGCTTCTTCATCAGACTGTGGTTCTAAAAAAGAAAAAGCGATATTCAGGTTATCACGTTCTTTTTTCAACTCTTTAAAGCGTGGGAAAACATCAGTGTCGTCACTATCAGAGAGTTTTATATAACTATATTCCCAGAGCATTTTTTCACCTTTAGCCAGGGATTCCATCAGCAGATAAACCACACCTGATTTTTGACCCGTTTGAAAGGAACGCTCAATCATATCTTCTTTTTGAGCTGAAATTTTACGTTTTTTTTCTGAAATATTGAGTTTTAACTGAGAAATTTTCTGTTTTTCAGCAGAAAGTTCAGATTTCTGAGTGGATATATCCTGTTTTTGTCTGGAGAGCCGGGTGATCTTCTCATTAATGTCCGTTTGAAACAGATTTAGGGTTTGTTTGACATTGCTAAAGTCATTAATACTGAGCAGGGCAAAGAACAACATACCCAAAACTGCAATTAATAACACTAGCCCCAGCCGTCCTTTGACCGAATTAAACAATTGTCCGGCATTAAATTGTTTTACTGAAACCACAAACTCCCCCCGTGCCCTGCTGACAGACTGGCTTTTTATTTTTAATCTTTCTGGTATGTAATTTTTCAGCATAAACTACCGTATCTGCCTGCAGCGCCTGTATTTCCGGGGACGCTCAAGCACATCCCTGTGTCGCTTTATCTCGGCATCCTGCCTCCATAAACCCCGTAAACACAGACGCTGCAGGCAGATACTATTACGAAGTTCAAATTATACTGAATAGTTACTTTGGTTAAGTATATTATTTATAGTTACATCGGCCCCATTAGAATTTTCTTAATGATTTTATTCTTATTTTATCTATCAGCCCTGTTTTAATAATATAAAAGAACTCCAATATATCAAGCTATAGAGAGATTTAAATTTGCTGCTGCAGCCCGGCACAAATTTCCGTATAAAAAGCCTGGTCAGGTTTTAAAAAACCATGACGAACGGCAAAATCAATAATGACCAGATTGCAATTGGTTTTATAATCATCTGTCGCTGCCACCGTATTCAGCACTTTATCAACCGGCCAGAGATAAAATTCCTCTGCTTCCCCATCCGTATTTTCAGGCACAAAGGAAGACTCCAGTTTCAGATCATAAATAAATAGATTATCCTGCTGTAATTTCTGTCCCGTATCCATATTGTAGGTCACCATGGAAACCGGCCTGGCAGTATGAGCAATGGCTTCAGATATCCCGGCTTCCTCAGCACATTCTTTAATCATGGTCTGTTCAATGGTAAACCCTGTTCCATGACCACCGGCCACCAGATGATCCAGCTTACCGGGAAAAGTGGGCTTATTTTTTGAACGTCGAGCTACCCAGAGGTAAATTTTCCCCTGCCGTTCAACCCATGCATTGAGGTGAATGCCGTATTTTTTTATTCCCAGCAAGGAGGATGCCGCCCGTTCTATGGTAAAAAATGAAGGGTGGTTAAAACCGGTATTCACATCATACTATTCCCCCACCCAGGAAGAAATTACCCCTGAATTTAACCAGGCCTGAGCAATTTCATTAGCTGCTTTAGTACGCAGTTCAAAGGTATTAACTGCCGGATGAAAGGTTAAACCTTCCTGTTCATGAAAATCAGTGAAGATCATCAGAGATTCAAACCCCCTAAATACCTGTTTCTTATCTTTATGTACATAACCAAGCAAAACATCATCAATAAAAAAAGGCAGAAAATCTTTTTTAACAAATCGATTGCAAAGATTTATCCAGTCTAGATATGCCTGATTTCTCTGTTCAATGGAAAGGGGGGAACTGGCATTGCTCATAAAATTGTCCTGTATTTAATCAGCTTGATTTGAGTAAAAAATATCAATATAATGTCTGGTTTACAAAAAAGCAGTCTTACCGACTGCTTTTTTATTTTGGGTGGTATTAGGAACTGTTATCTTCTCTAGAAGAGTCCGTAGGCTACACCTGAAAATTGTAACGCATTTTTTACTTATAATTGTATTAAAAAGTCGAATTTTAATGTCTGATCATATTATGAATACTTATGGCCGCTTACCGGTCAGCTTTGTCAAAGGTGATGGTTGTTATCTTTTTGATGACCATGGTGATGCTTATCTGGATGCTCTGACCGGTATTGCAGTATGCGGCCTGGGACATGCTCACCCGGCCGTTGCGGATGCTGTCTGTAAGCAGGCTGCCACATTAGTGCATACTTCCAATTTATACGGCATACCCAAGCAGGAAAAACTGGCGGACAAGTTGTGTGAATTATCCTCATTGGAACGGGTTTTTTTCTGTAACTCAGGTGCTGAGGCTAATGAAGCAGCCATTAAAATTGCCCGCCGTTATGGTCATAACAAAGACATTAAGCTGCCGACTATTATCGTTGCCAATAAAAGTTTCCATGGCCGGACCTTATCCACTTTATCAGCTACCGGTAACCCTAAAATACAACAGGGGTTTGAGCCACTGGTACCAGGTTTTATTCATGTTGATTACAATAATATGGATGCCATTAAATCCGCCTGCAATAATAATGATCAGGTGGTGGCAATTATGGTAGAGCCGGTACAGGGTGAAGGCGGTCTGGCTACCCCGCCGGAGAGTTATTTACAGGATATCAGACAGTTCTGTAATGATAACCATTACTTAATGATTCTGGATGAGATCCAGACGGGTGTCTGCCGCACTGGTCAATGGTTTGCGGGCCAGCACAGTAACGTGGTTCCCGATATAATGACTCTGGCCAAGGGGCTGGGCAATGGTTTCCCTATTGGAGCCTGTCTGGCCAGGGGAATTGCTGCCGAAACATTAACCCCGGGTACTCATGGTTCTACTTTTGGCGGTACTCCTCTGGCCTGTGCTGCCGCACTGGCCACGCTGGAAGTTATGGAGAACAATAATCTGGCTCAGGCTGCAGCTGATCTGGGTGAGTATTTTCAACAGCAATTTAAACACTCTTTAAGTGACTTAATTGAGCAGAATATTGTTGTGGATATTCGCGGCAGGGGACTGATGCTTGGTATTGAACTGGATCGTCCCTGTACTGAACTGGTCAAACGGGCTCTGGATAAAAAACTCCTAATTAATGTGACTGCGGATAGTGTTATCCGTTTATTACCAGCATTAATTACCAGCAGAGAACAGGCTGATAAAATCATACAGATCGTCAGTGAACTGATCACTGAACTGGTTAACACTTAAATAACTCTATTCATAACCTGCCCGGCAGGAGAGAAACAAATGACAACTGAAAATAAATTACGCCACTTTTTAACACTCATGGATTTTTCCAGTGACGAACTGAGAAAAATGACGGATCGAGCCATGGTATTAAAACAAATACAGAAATCCGGCGATATTTACGAACCCCTGAGAAACCGTATGCTGGGTATGATTTTTGAAAAATCCTCCACCCGTACCCGGGTTTCTTTTGAAACCGGTATGCTGCAGTTTGGCGGCGGCGCATTATTTCTGTCCCCCAGGGATACTCAGTTGGGTCGGGGAGAACCAATTGAGGACAGTGCCCGTGTGTTATCTCAGATGGTAGATATTATTATGATCCGCACCTTTGAACATGAAAAACTGGAAACCTTTACCCAATATTCTTCAGTCCCTGTGATAAATGCCCTGACGGATATGTATCACCCCTGCCAGTTACTGGCCGATATGCAATGCTATCAGGAACATCGCGGTACTATTGAGGGCAAAACTGTGGCCTGGATTGGTGATGGTAATAATATGTGTCACTCCTATATTAATGCCGCACGTCAATGGGGCTTCAAACTGAATATTGCCTGCCCGGAAGGTTATGATCCAGTGCAAAGCATA
The DNA here is from genome assembly GCA_027071355.1 of Gammaproteobacteria bacterium. GTDB lineage: Bacteria > Pseudomonadota > Gammaproteobacteria > GRL18 > GRL18 > JANELJ01. The sequence continues at coordinate 7,238 of JALSUJ010000279.1, forward strand.
GTTGATGCTGCCGGGGATCAGGTTAAGCTCACCCGTAGCCCAATGGAAGCAGCCATTGGCGCAGATCTGGTGGTAACCGATGTCTGGACATCTATGGGGCAGGAAGAAGAACAGCTTCGTCGGGAAAAAGCCTTTGACGGATTTATTGTAAACGATAAACTCATGGCTCAGGCAGACCAAGATGCCTTATTTATGCATTGTCTACCAGCTCATCGCGGTGAAGAAGTCAGTGCTTCAGTTATAGATGGCAGCCAGAGTGTGGTCTGGGATGAAGCGGGCAATCGTCTGCATGCCCAGAAGGCGTTACTGGAATTTATGATGGGTAAAACCCCGGAAGAACAATAAACCATTTGCAACAATTATCTCTTTACCGGGAGACAAACTGAGCAAGCATGGATCTTTATACTATCCTCGATGCCATGATACTGGCTTTTTTTATTAATGCGCCCATTCAGATCATTATTACCATTGGTCAATGGCTGGTCATGGCTCAATTTATTGCGCCCCCGGATAAAACCATTAAAGATGCTTTAAACTGTCTGGCGGCCACTTATGTTTCTGCCTATTTTATCGCTTTACTAATCTGGCTGTTCTGGCCCTTTGACCCTGAACTTAGTATGTATAAAAACCGTATCAGCATTCCAGCTATTATCGGGGAAGCCATTGCCATATTTTTCTGGTTAAAGCATTTCAAATACATCTTACGCAAGAAAATTGAACTGAGATAAGCTCTATAACCTGGGAACAGGACTGGAAACCGGCTTTTTTCCTGCCAGTGCCAGTTTTTCTGATTCATCCGGCATCTGTAAATAAAAACCATCCTGTTCCAGAGCCTGCATTACGTTATTGACATCTGCCCTGGCCAGTTTTTTTTCACTATGCAAATCCAGCTCCATGGCCCGTTCCAGCTTACCCAGTGTTTTTAGCAATATCTCCGGCACAGCAGAAAAATCATTTTCCCGTACAATATACAGATAGGAATCCGGCTTTTTTGTTCCCCTGTAAATAAAAGTTTTCATACTCTGCCTTAAAGCCGCTAAAAATAAAAACATCTGTTTTATTTAATTTATAACAATTTCTGCTAATTTTACTCAAGTATATTGGTAAATTGCCAATAATAGATTATATATTCATTAAAAATCATGGGGAAATACATGACCATCAAGTTTAAACTACTCTTAATTGCAGCAATAATAACAATTTCCATGCTGTTATCTGTTTTTTCCATGCGCTGGTCTATTTCAACCATTAACAATCTGACTGAAGCCGAGAGTCTCAATAACCAGTTACAGTCCGACATGTTGATGTTAAGGCGCAATGAAAAAGATTTTTTACTTCGCAGTAACCTCAAGTACCTGGATAAATTTGAAAAAAATTATTCAATTATGCAAAATCATCTTAACCATCTGAAACAGCATCTGGTTGATAATTCCATAATAATCAATAACTTTAATACACTTAAAGACATTATTAAAAATTACAGATTAGATTTTTTAAGTCTAACCGATATTAGCAGAAAAATTGGTCTGGATCCTAAATCCGGCTACAGAGGGACCTTAAGAAATTCTGTACATAAGGCTGAGGCTATATTTAAGGAAATAAATAATTATAAGCTTTATACCGATATGTTGATGTTAAGGCGTAATGAAAAAGACTTTATAATCCGTAAAGACAAAAAATATGTGGATAAATATAGTAAGAATTACCAGATTCTGGTTGCTGATATTAAACAAGGCGAACTGAATGAGCAACAAAAACAAAATATTTTACAGAATATTAATAGTTATAAAGTGAATTTCCTTAATCTTGTTAAAGCAAGTGAGCAAAAAGGATTAAATCCTAAATCCGGTATTCTTGGTGAAATGCGCTCAACCATCCACAAAAGTGAAGATTTACTAAAAAAATTCCATCTCACTATACAGGAAAATGTCAATAAAACTGAAAATACTATAAAAACAGATAATACTATTGCCTCTTTAGTCATTACTATTTTTGTTATCCTCTTTACTCTTTATGTCTCCAGAAAGGTCACTCAATCCCTGTCTGAATTCATAAATACACTAAAAAATATTTCAGAAACCGGTAATTTAACCTTAAGAGTTAACAGCTCTGGCAAAGATGAAATCGCAAAAGTCG
>JALSUJ010000280.1:0-7125 GCA_027071355.1 Gammaproteobacteria bacterium
AGAGACAAAATCAATTTCCGGATCCATTAACAGATTGAGGGCAAAATTCTGTTCCTGATTACGGGCCATAATGCCCCATACCGCCTGTTTTTCTGAATAGAAGTGCTGTGTCTGTTCAACAATGGCACCTTCATCCGTGTTTTCCCGTACAATGGCTTCAAAACCACTGTCATCATCAATAGTAATAAACTGGTTCGGCAGCCATTTTCCGGCATCATCTCCGACTATTTTATGATAGGTGTGACCTTCTTCAGACCAGCTGTCGACCTCTTTGGTATTGATATCCCAAAAATTATCCGGCAGATGCAGTACGCCGCTATACAGCAGATTGACATCTTCCAGAACCTGATCATTATTATAATCTTCAACATGGACACCAATAGCAGCGGCTTTGATGCGCAAATTAATGTCCTTGCTCACCAGTGATACTTTGGGTAACTCGGGATTATTTTGCAAAGCAAATGTAATACCTAAAATAGCATTGTCATTTTTTTCACCAGGCAGGGGAATTGGAATTTTAGTAGGTAGCGCTTCTGTTTGCAGAAATAATTTACCCGTTGCCAGAAAACCTTCTTCGGTATCTTCATCAAAGCCAATGCGCTGGTTGAGATCCAGGCCCTGTTTAATTTCTTCAGAGCTGGCATCAGAGGTCAGATCGTCCAGAAAACGACTGGCCTGACGGGCATTACGCGCCACTTCAGAGTGACCTTTTTTATTATTATCCAGTTCTTCCAGAACCACCATAGGCAAGAATAAATCATGTTCAGCAAAGCGGAAAATAGCCGTGGGATCATGGATCAGAACATTAGTATCAAGCACAAAAAGACGCTTTTCATTATCATTTTCGGTCATAAACGGGTTCCATTGGTTTTAAAAAAACAGCGTTAAGCGCTGAGCGTTGAGCGCTGAGAAAGAGCAAAAGAAAAGAGCATAGGTTGTATAGTAACGGCTGTCTTATTTATGCTCTTGCTTAACGCTTAACGCTTAACGCTTAACGCTTAACGCTAAATTCTTATATCTCCCCCAGCACCTGCCCAATATGCTCCTTAACCTTCACTTTCCGCCACTCTTTAACCAGCACTCCTTTGTCATCTATTAAAAAGGTGCTGCGTTCAATGCCCATATGGGTTTTGCCGTACATTTTCTTTTCTTTTATCACATCAAACAGCTTGCAGATTGTTTCGTCTTTATCGGAAATTAGTTCAAAGGGAAATGCATGTTTGGCCTTAAAATTTTCGTGTGCTTTAATGCCGTCGCGGGAAATTCCAAAAATTTTAATCCCTTTTTTTTCAAATTCAGCAAAATGATCGCGGAAATCCTGACCTTCCTGGGTGCAGCCCGGGGTATTATCCCTGGGGTAAAAATAAATCAGGACCGGGCTGCCGCGATAGTCACTGAGTTTAAATTCTATATTACTGGTTGCCTGCCCGGTAAAATCCGGTACTTTTTTTCCTACTTCCACCTGACTCATTGATAACTCCATTATTTAGGTTGGTAACCCGGATTAAATTAGCGTGCTGCTTCAATAGAAGCATCGAGATTCATGTCCTCACAGAGATCCAGAAAATCATCCCGAAGCTCATTAATAATAATAGACTGGGGGATGGTGATGATCATTTCAATAGCAAACATGGGAGTACCGGTATGTGGTGCTGGATAACGATCGGTCTGCATGCTTTGAATATTGATATTTCGGCTGGAAAGAAAGTCCGCCAGTTTATAGACAATACCAGGGTTGTCCATGGCCAGCACTTCAACCACATACGGTATCTGTTTTTCCAGTTCACTGCCGGGTTGGGTGTATTTGCTAATAATACTGAGTTTAAGTTTTTCTTCCTGTCCCTTAAGGATCTGTTCTATTTTAGTCAGATCATCTGCAGGGGCTGAAATTAACAGAATAATTGCAAACTCGCCACCCAGGACGGTCATTCTGCTGTCATCAATATTGCCATTGTTCTGGACAATTAACTGAGACAGTTCATTGACGATACCGGGGCGATCACTGCCGATGGCAGAAATAACGAGCTGGTTTTCAGATTTATCAGGCATAGATTTTATATTCCAGTAATTTGAGAGTAATTTTTTGCTTTATTTATGGTTAGCTTTTTTTAATTATTGACTACCAGGGAGAAGAAATAAAGCCCTAATAAAAAATGCATGAAATGCAGTGGTTTTCTGTATGGGAATCAAGGATAATAGACGGTTATTAAATTAACCTGTTAATGGAGATTTTTGAATGTTTAGTGGCAGTATGGTCGCTTTGGTGACACCCATGCACAAAGACGGCAGTGTGGATCAGGAGTCTCTGGCCAGACTGGTTGAGTTTCATGTGGAAAATGGTACCGATGCCATTGTTGCAGTGGGAACTACTGGAGAGTCTGCAACTCTAAATAAGCAGGAGCATTGTCAGACCATAAAACAGATAGTGGAATTTGCTGATAATCGGGTGCCTGTTATTGCCGGTACCGGTGCTAATTCTACAACAGAAGCTATTGAACTGACAAAGTGTGCCATGGATGCAGGGGCTGATGCCTGTCTGCTGGTCACACCTTATTATAATAAGCCGACTCAGGAAGGTCTGTATCAGCACTTTAAGAAAATTGCAGAAAATGTGGCTATTCCGCAAATTCTTTACAATGTGCCGGGCCGTACAGCGGTTGATATGCTGCCTGAAACGGTAGCGCGTCTGGCAGGTATTTCCAATATTATCGGAATTAAAGAGGCTACGGGTGATTTGCAGCGCGGCAAGCAGATCATGGATGAATGCGGTGCTAAACTGGATGTTTATTCCGGTGATGATGCGACCGCTATGGAGTTGATATTAATGGGTGCCAGGGGCGATATTTCTGTTACCGCCAATGTAGCTCCTAAACTGATGCATGAAATGTGCGCCGCAGCATTGGCCGGTGATCGGGTTACTGCCAGCACAATTAATGATCGTCTGATAGCATTGCACCAGAAATTATTTGTAGAGTCCAATCCTATTCCCGTAAAATGGGCATTATATGATATGGGGCTGATCCCGGATGGTATTCGCCTGCCCTTAACAGAACTGGACAAAAAATTTCATGATGTAATTCGTGATGCTGTAAAGCAGGCGTCATAAAATCATCACCGGATAAAATAATTTAACCATGATAGGTATTAAAACAGGCTCAGAAATGAATACATTGACACCCCAAATAAAAGTAGCAGGCAATAATAATTCAAGCTTAAAACCTTTTACAAAACTGGCTCTGGTACTTGCAATTGCTTCCGTTCTTTCAGCCTGTTCCAGTGTGGATGATACCTTTTCGGGTCGAAAAGTAGATTATAAAAAACAGAGCCGCGATGTTGAGCCGCTGGAGATCCCACCGGATCTGACCACAGCCAATTACGATGAAATGATGGTTGTACCGGATATTAATACCGGTGGTATTGCTTCGTATCAGGACTATAGCAAGGAACGTCAGGGTGGGGCCGTTGTGGATAAGGTTCTGCCTAAACAGGAAAATATTAAACTGGTTAAAGAAGGTAATGATGTACGCCACCTGGTGATCACTGGTACCAAGGATCAGGTGTGGGAAAAAATGCGTGAATTCTGGCTTAATTCCGGTATGTTAATTAAACGGGAAAATCCGGCCACTGGTATTCTGGAAACAGAATGGGCGGAAAACCGTGCTGATATTCCACAGGACTTTATTCGTTCCGCTTTAAGTTATGTACTGGAATCTTTTTATTCTGCAGGTACCCGGGATAAATTCCGGGTGCGTATTGAAGAAGATGAAGAACCAGGCAAAGTGGATTTATATCTGACCCATTATGGCATGGAAGAAGTCATAGAAAACGAGACAACAGAGCGTACTATCTGGAAGCCTCGTCCCAGAGATCCGGAGCTGGAAGCAGAAATGCTGGGTCGTATGATGGTTTATATGGGGGTTGAGGAGCGCAAAGCTAAAGCTCTACTGGCTCGTTCGACCACTAAGAAAGTGGAGCGGGCGGTTATTTCCAGAAATGCACAGGGTAACTCTCGTCTGGTGGTTAAGGAAACCTTCCCAAGAGCCTGGCGTCGTACTGGTGTGGCTCTGGATCGTATCAGCTTTGTGGTGGAAGATCGTAACCGCGAAGAAGGGGTTTATTTTGTAACTTATAATGATCCGCTGGCAGAAGAGAAAGGCGGCTTCCTGTCCGGGTTGAAATTCTGGAAAGATAAAACTACGGCAGATCAGAGCAAGTACCAGATCAAGCTGTTTCCTCGTGGGGATGATACCGTTATTATTGTGCTGGATGCTAATGGTAAGCCTGATAGCTCCAAGACTTCGTATCGTATACTTAACCTGTTGCATGAACAGTTAAAATAAGTCGTAAACTTAAGCATATGCTACATTCGTATACTCCTGCTTTCAGGGCCTGGGACTGCAGTAAGCAGAATCTCTGGGCGACAGGCTGAATTATGAGCAGCAGTATAGCCCAGGGCGTTCAAATGCAGAATCCTCTTAATGTTTTAAAAGAGGTGTTTGGCTATAGTAATTTTCGTGGTGAGCAGGAAGCTGTCATTGAGCAATTACTCTCCGGCCGCGATGCCATGGTATTAATGCCTACCGGCGGCGGTAAATCGCTGTGTTTTCAAATTCCTTCCATGCTTCGTTCCGGCACAGGTATTGTTGTCTCTCCGCTGATTGCACTGATGCAGGATCAGGTTGCAGCCTTAAGAATTCAGGGGGTATCCGTCGCGTTTCTTAACTCCAGTCTGTCTTATGCTGAAGTACAGGAAATTGAAGCGCAATTACTGCGCGGTGAACTGGATATGCTCTACGTTGCACCGGAGCGTCTATGTCAGGAACGTATGCTGTCCTTGCTGCACCAGATTGATATCGCTCTGTTTGCCATAGATGAGGCTCATTGCGTGTCCCAGTGGGGGCATGATTTCAGGCCTGAGTATATTCAGTTGTCTTTACTGCATGAGCAATTTCCGCAAGTACCACGTATTGCTTTAACGGCAACTGCTGATGAAAGCACTCGCAAAGAGATCATTAGTCGACTGGATCTGGTCAATGCCCGGTTATTTCTCAGCAGTTTTGACCGCCCCAATATTCGTTACCGGGTGACTCAGAAAAACAATGCCCGTCAGCAGCTGCTGTCCTTTATCAATACTGAACATGCAGGAGATGCCGGTATAGTTTACTGTCTGAGCCGTAAAAAAGTAGATGAAACGGCATTCTGGCTGAATGAGCAGGGTATTGAAGCGCTGCCATATCATGCTGGACTGTCAGCTCAGGTGCGGGAAAAACATCAGGAACAGTTTATTCGCCAGGATGGTATTGTCATTGTGGCTACGGTGGCCTTTGGTATGGGTATTGATAAGCCTGATGTGCGCTATGTGGCGCATCTGGATCTGCCTAAAAGCATTGAGTCCTATTATCAGGAAACCGGACGTGCCGGCCGAGATGGCCTGGCGGCAGATGCCTGGATGGTATACGGTCTGCAGGATGTTATTAAGCTGCGGCAGATGCTGTCCAGTTCAGAAGCCAATGAACAGATCAAACAGCTCGAACAACGTAAACTGGAAGCCATGCTGGGTTTTTGTGAGGTTATCTCCTGTCGTCGTGCCAGTTTACTGGGCTATTTTGGAGAGCAGCAGGAAGAGGACTGCGGTAATTGTGATAATTGCCTGGAGCCGGTGGAAAGCTGGGAAGGGACAACTGAAGCACAAAAAGCGCTGTCCTGTGTATTTCGTACCGGACAGCGCTTTGGCGTGAGTTATCTTATTGATGTTCTGCGTGGTAAATTAACGCCCAGAATAGAACAGTTTCGTCATAATGAGGTGTCCACTTTCGGGATAGGTCAGGAGTTATCTGAGGTTCAGTGGCGTTCGGTATTTCGTCAGTTAATGGCTCGGGGACTGATAGCTGTGGATATGGATGGTTTTGGCTCATTGCGTCTGACAGAAGACAGCCGTCCGGTTTTGCGTGGTGAGGCCAGTATTTATTTTCGTAAAGATGTCGTGCGAAAAAAATACTCTAATAAGAAAACAGCCCGCAGGAAACGTTCCGGTCAGTATGATGATTATGCCGCTAATGGCGCTAATCCTGAGCTTTGGGATGCCTTGCGTAAAAAACGCACCGAACTGGCTCAGGAGCAGGGGGTGCCTGCTTATATTATTTTCCACGATGCGACGTTAATGGAAATGATGGAATACCACCCTAAAACCCTGCATGAATTTGCCCAGATTAATGGCGTGGGTGCCAGTAAGCTGGAAAAATACGCGGATGATTTTCTAGAAGTACTTAATGTCTGTTAATAAAACAGATGAACTGGAATAAATCCGCTCTCTCCCAATGAGGGAGAGAGGGTCGCGGCTTCAGGATAGCCGGTTTCTCCAGGCGACCAGTTTCTGCTGGGCAGTCCGGGTTGCATGGACTGAGCTTTGAATGTGGTTACTCCAGCTGCTGAGGTTTTCAAACTGTTGTTCAGGGTATGAAAAATCCTGGCAAATATCTTCTGCTTCCGGCACATAGCCATCGGCATCGGCAAAGCGTTTTACATCGTTACAAAACATATCAAGTTCAGTGTAGTGAAACATGGTTTAGCTCCTCTGGTTTTTTCTGATACCGCCATTTCCGTTGCGCTGATTTTTAAGATAGAAACAGCTTATTTTTAGCGGCGGTTTTTTAACTATGGGACAGGAAATTAAAATGGGCAAGAAAATAAGGTGAAAAAAAAGGAGTATTTTTTAATCACTTATACTTTCAGGTGGTTGTCAGAGTATTTTAAATTTAGATGTGAAATATTACTTTAAGTGATTGAAATATAACATTAATCCGAAGTGAAAAGTATAAGCTGCTGTTATGAAAAAACAGCAGCTTATGCTCCGGGCTGTTTATTTTTTAGCCAGTTCACTGTGTTTCAGCTCAATAAAATCAGCCAGAATATTGGCTGCTTCCATTAGCAAAGTGCGGCTGTCAGTATCTTCTTTATCCTCTTCTTCCTGTTCAAGTATTTCAATATGGCTTGAGTTTACAAAACCTTTCAGAAGTAATCCAATTGCAGTTGAATATTTTGTTTGCTTTAGCTCTTCTGTTTTTTCAGAGTAAGTTATCTTATCAACTTTAGCTATTCTAACATCATAACCTGTTTGCAGTTTCA
>JALSUJ010000280.1:7135-9341 GCA_027071355.1 Gammaproteobacteria bacterium
TCTTCATTGAGACCTAGCACGTCTTCCTCCTCATCCAGTTCATGGATGTTTTTATAGGGTTTTTCACCTTTGGCCAGGCGACGTCGGTTTTCAATTTCCAGTTGTTCCTGGCGGGATATCTGATATTCTTTCTGACGTTTTTTAAAGTTCAGTGAGACCGCCTTCTTGTCTTTCTTTTTATCAATGCGAGCAATGGTTTCCTGTATATAACGAAAATCAGGATTGCCGGCACTGCGCTGCTCATGTTGTTTCTTTAATGTCGGAATTAAATTATCAAAGCCTGGATAACCATGATAACTGGCATTGGCTATTTCATCCCAGGGCATGGCTTCGGGTAAAGAACTTTCACCAATTTCGTCCTTATCGTAAACAGCCGGGAACAGAATGTCGGGTATTACTCCCAGATTCTGTGTGCTGTCGCCTGAGACCCGGTAAAACTTGGCATGAGTCAGTTTAATCTGGCCCTGTTCCAGTTGCTGCAGAGCCTGTACGGTACCTTTACCAAAAGTCTGGTTGCCAATGATTAAACCACGTTTGTAATCCTGGATAGCGCCGGCAAAAATTTCTGAAGCTGAGGCGCTGAGACGATTAACCAGTACGGCCATAGGACCGTCATAAAGCACTTCGTCACTATCATCCTCTAACTGGGCAATACGACCATCTGCACCTTTTACCTGAACCGTTGGACCGGACTTAATAAACAGGCCTACCAGTGAATTAACTTCCTGCAGAGAGCCGCCGCCATTATTGCGTAAATCAATAACCAGGCCGTCTATGCCATCTTTTTGCAGTTCTTTAATCAGTTTTTTGACATCACGGGTGGTGCTTTTATAGTTGGGATCTCCGGACTGAGCACCTTTAAAATCGATATAAAAAGCAGGGATTTTAATGACCCCGATTTTCTGCTTTTTACCGTCATTTTCTATCTTGATAATTTCTTTCTGGGCAGACTGTTCTTCCAGTTTGACGGTATTGCGGACAATCTTGATAATACGGGTTTTGTGTTCATCCTTGCTTTTGTGCGGTATCACTTCAAGGCGAACAACCGTGCCTTTTTTACCACGTATAAGCTGTACCACATCATCCAGACGCCAGCCGATGACATCCACTAGTTCACCACTGACACCCTGTCCGACACTGACTATGCGATCACCGGCTTTAAGCTGTCCGGCTTTTTCTGCCGGGCCTGCCGGTACCAGACGTTTGACTTTGGTAAAGCCGTCTTCAGATTGTAGCATGGCACCAATACCTTCCAGAGACAGGCTCATCTGAATATCAAAATTTTCGGAAACTCGGGGAGAAAAATACTGGGTATGAGGATCGTAGGACTCTGCCAGGGCATTAACATAAATTCTGAACGCATCTTCGCTATTGGTCTGACGGATCCGGTTAAGCTGGTTTTTATAGCGTTTAATGAGTAATTTACGGATTTCCTTATCATTTTTTCCGGCCAGTTTAAAACTGATGATCATGTTTTTAAGCTGTTTGCGGGTCAGATCATTCTGCGCTTTTTTATCGGCAGGCCAGGGCTGTTTTTTCCGATCAATGATCAGTTCTTCATTTTTGCTGAAATCCAGTTTATCGTAATCGTTTTCCAGTAAATTTAATGAATAGACCAGACGTTCGGCATGACGTTTCTGATACAGATTAAAAGCTTTAAAGGCATGGCTGAGTTCACCGCGACGATAGTCATTGTCAATTTGATATCGAAACTTCTCGAAATCTTTAATGTCGCTGGCCAGAAAGAAGGTACGGTTAGGATCCAGAGATTTTAAAAAGGCATCAAAAACTTTGGATGACAGTTTATCGTCCAGTACCATCTGACTGTAATGCTGATATTGCAATTGCTTGGCAATAACAAAGCTGAGTTTGGCCTGTTCTTTATCCGGCTGAACCGGGTGAATATATTCATCACTTTTAAAGACTTTGGCATAGCCAGAGACGGGTAATAGAAAAAATAATACCAGCAAAGTGGCAAATAATTGTTTGGCAGTACGAAAATGACACATATTGAGCATAAATTTACTTCTTAAATAATCTACTTGTAATGGTATATTGAGCTTGTTAATGCGTTTTTAAACGCTAAAATTGGAATCGGATAAACTTTAGACCCTAAAATGGCCTTTAAATTCCTATTTTAGGATATTTTTAGCTGTTTGTGTGAGAAACAGTCAATAAAACAGAAATTTATAAGAGGATTTAGCAC
>JALSUJ010000281.1 GCA_027071355.1 Gammaproteobacteria bacterium
ACTTACAGGTTTGCAGAAATAATAACCTTGTCCCTGATAGCAGCCGGCATTTTTAAGAAAATCAGCCTGCTCCAATGTTTCAATGCCTTCAGCGACAATATTAATTTCCATAGCCTTGCCAAGTGCAATTATGGATAAAATAATAGCTTTGCTGTTTTTGGTTTTAAGGAGATCTTGAGTAAAGGATTGATCAATTTTTAAAGTATCAATAGGTAACTGGTTTAACTGGCTTAAAGAGGAATATCCGGTTCCAAAATCATCAATTGATATTTTAATCCCCATTAATTTGAATTTATTCAGGATCCGAATGGTATGTATGGTATTTTGTATCAGATGACTTTCAGTGATTTCAAATTCGAGAATATCGGCAGGACAATGAGTATCATCCAGAATCTTTTTGATTTTTTTATGCAGGTTCTTGTCCAGAAATTGTTTTCCAGACAAATTTATTGCTATGTGGTTAAAAAGCAAATTATTGTCATGCCATATTTTTGCCTGTTCACAGGCCTTTTTTATAATCCATTCTCCAATATCAAGAATGAGCGAACTTTCTTCAGCTATGGGTATAAATTGATCAGGTGCAATCAAGCCTAATGATGGGTGTTGCCAGCGAATAAGTGCTTCAAATCCACATATTGTTTTGTTCTCAAGGTTTATTTTAGGTTGGTAAAATAAAACAAATTCTTCATTTTGTAATGCTTTTGTCAGACTGGACTCCATCATGACATAGGCAAAAGCCTTTGCCGTCATTTCTTTCTGATAAAATTGAAAACTATTGATGCTTTCATCTTTTGCTTTATGCAGAGCGGTATCTGCTTTGCATAATAGTCTTTCACTATTATCGCCATCTTGTGGAAACAGGCTTATTCCTATGCTTGAGGTTAAATTTATCTGTTGCTTGTTAATAATAAAAGGTGCACTGAATGCCTGAAATAAATTTTGTGCAATAATGGTTGCATCATCTATTGCCTGAATACTGTCAGAATAAATCAGAAACTCGTCAGCACTCATGCGTGCGAGCGTTTCTGACTTATCTAAAATAGTTTTTAAGCGTTTTGCTACATTTGAAAGGACAATATCTCCCTGGCTTCTGCCAAATGAATCATTTATTTGTTTGAATCTGTCCAGATTCAAATGAAAAACAGCAACAAGTTGGTTGTTTTTCTTCGCTTTTTTTATAGCCTGAGATAGTCTGTCAGAAAATAATAATAAATTAGGCAACTTGGTTAATGCATCATGGTAGCGCAAATAGTGCATGTCCAGATGGTTTTCATATATTTTTTTTTCCAGATTAAGGTGTTTGGTAATGTCTTTTGATATTTCTATTATTCCGGAAAGCTCATTGTTTTCATTAAAAACAGGAGAGGCATTTATTTCAAATGTGCATGTTTTCTGGTTGTCCAGTTGAAAATCCTTAACTATTGTTATGGGTGATAGGGATTGTTTAACCAGTTCAAGAGGACATTCTCTTTTGTTTTCTGGACATGTAATTTCCGGATGATGGGATACTTCATGACAGTAAATACAGGTGTTGTGAATAAATGCCTGATTTTTTCTGGCAGCAGTATTCATTATCTGGACTTTATAATCCAGGTTAATGACCATTAAGGGATCAGGGATGCTATTGATGACTGCAAGCAGAAATTTTTTTTCTGCTTCCGTTCTTTTTTCTGATAAAGATAATTTTTGTTCAATTAACTTTCGTCTGCTGATGTCTCTGGATGAACAAATAATAAATGAAGATGCTTTGTTTTCATAACGACGGGCACTGACCTCTACAGGTATAAGATAACCATCTTTGTGTTTGTGTTCTGTTTCTTTGATGAACGAATTGTTTGTAAAGTCATTCTTAATATGTGCCTGCCACTGTTTTTCATCTTGAACCAGGGTTGAGATATCATAGATATAACAATTTAATAATTCTTCCCGGGTAAAACCAAGTCTCGTTGAGGTTTTTGTATTGGCATCAATGAATTGCCCTGTATAAGCATCAATAATATATATATCGTCATTGCTATGTTCAATTAACAATCTGAATTCCTGTAGCTCCTGTGTTTTTTTTAATTCTTTGGAGTGTTCCAGTTCTTTTTTATGAGCAATATTTTTTTTCCAGAGCTTGAAACCATGACTTATAGTATTGTAACTGGCACCGCCCATAGCCTCCCGAACCTTTTCATAGGATGGTATACAGCTATTGTTTGGGCAGAGTGCCTCAATAGTATTCACAACTTTTTGTACTGCAGGACTGATTTTTTTCAATTAAAATCCAAAATGATATTGTAGTTATTTAACTTTTCTGACCTGATACCTCTATAACAGGTAATTGTTAATAAGCAATTTATGACGATAGTAGGCTATTATCTATGATTTAGATATGATATGTATCAATATTGTAATATTATCTTAAACTGATATTTAATAGAGAGATAAGCTGTTTATGAAGTTATAAACCTGATTACGATTTATTAATATTTAACTTTGTTGCCCTGACCATTTGCAGGGCAGTTTCTATGGCATAGTGCAGGCTGCCGGTGCTGGCCTGGCCGGTACCCGTCAGTTCCAGAGCAGTGCCATGATCTACTGAGGTGCGGATAATGGGCAGGCCGAGGGTGATGTTAACTGCCTGTCCAAAGCCCTGATACTTCAGTACCGGAAGGCCCTGATCGTGATACATGGCCAGAACTGCATCGGCCTGCTGTAAATTCTTTTTTGCGAACAGGGTGTCTGCAGGCAGCGGGCCGGTTAGATTCATGCCCTGGCTGTTGAGATTTTTTAGTACTGGAATAATGATATCCAGTTCTTCGCTGCCCAGATGGCCATCTTCACCGGCATGGGGGTTAAGACCACAGACTAGAATATGTGGTTTGCCAATACCGAATTTTGTTTTCAGTTCGTTATTTAAAATAGTCAGGATTTGAGTCAGACTGCCACGGGTAATGGCCTGTGAGACATCTTTCAGGGGCAGATGAGTAGTGGCCAGTGCAACCCGCATTTCATCACTAGCAAGCATCATAACGACTTTATCAGTCTCGGTTTTAGATGCCAGATATTCCGTATGGCCGGTAAAAGGGATGCCGGCCTCATTAATAATACCCTTGTGCACTGGTCCGGTGACCAGCGCATCAAAGCGATTTTTCAGACAACCGCTGACCGCCTGATCCAGAGTCTGCAGTACATAGGGTGCATTATCCGTGAGCAATTGACCGGCACTGGAAGGTTTTATCAGAGGGACTGGTTGATAATAGAGTACGCCGGAACCGGAAGCTTCGCTCTGATGCGTGTACTCTATCAGTTCGACAGGCAGTTTAAGCTGTTGTGCTCTTTGCTGCAGTAGCTGAGGATCGGCCACAACGATAAGCTGGCAATGGTGTTTTTGCCGGGCGTATTGAAGACACAGATCGGGACCAATCCCGGCAGGTTCACCGGGAGTGAGTGCCAGCCGTGCTAAAGTCATCAACTATGATCCAGTCGAATTTCAACATAAGCTTCATCGCGAATACGGCGATAAAAGGCTTCTTTCTGCTCTGCAATTTTTCGCTGCTTTAATATTTTGCGGGCTTTTTCCTTCAGCATTTCATTGGCATCATCATGACTACGTCGACCCAGTACTTCAATAATGTGATAGCCGAAATTAGTTCGTACCACATCACTGATTTCTCCAGGCTGCAGGGTTTTGAGTGCGGCTTCAAATTCAGGCACCATAGTGCCTTCCTTAAACCAGCCCAGATCGCCACCCTTGGCTGCAGATGCGGTGTCTTCAGAATAGGCCTTGGCCATAGTGGCAAAATCTTCACCATTAATAATTCGTTTGCGTATCTGTCTCAAGCGTTCAATAACTCGTTCATTGTCATCAATAATACTGGGTTTGATCAGAATATGACGGGCATGGGTCTGGGTAACGATATGGGAACGGCCGCCTTTGGCATCCACAATAGTTATTATATGAAAACCACTGGGGCCTCGAAT
This sequence comes from Gammaproteobacteria bacterium, assembly GCA_027071355.1. GTDB lineage: Bacteria > Pseudomonadota > Gammaproteobacteria > GRL18 > GRL18 > JANELJ01. Next base: position 3,967 of record JALSUJ010000281.1, read on the forward strand.
GGGGTTGGAAATATCACCCTTTTTCATTTTACTGACGGCCTCAGAAAATATGCTGGGCAGTTCTCCGGCTTTTCTCCAGCCCAGATCTCCTCCTTCAAGGGCGTTCTGACCGTCGGAAACGGATAAGGCCATGCTGGAAAAATCTTTACCTGCGCGTAATTCTTTTACAATTTTCTGTGCTTTTTTCTCTGCCTTCTGAATAACTTTGGGAGCAGCACCTTCCGGGACAGATATCAGAATATGCTTGATATGATAAGCCTGTTCCAGACCGCCCTGCTTGTCTATGTTAAATAGAAAATTATCTACTTCCTGGTTGCTGATGGTAACTTTATTGATAACATTTCGTTGTAACAGGCGTTTTAATATGATCTGTTTTTTGATTTCATCCTGAAAGCGGCGGAAGTCAACTCCCTGGTCAGCCAGTCGTTCACGAAATTCGCTGATGGACATATTGTTCTGGGCTGCAATCCGGTTCATAGCTCGACTGAGGGTAGTATCGTCCACTTTGATACCGGTACGTTTGGCGAGATCCATCTGAATACGATCAAGGATCATACGATCCAGAACCTGTTTCCCCAGGACATTGGCCGGAGGTAGTTTAGCGCCTTTTTTCTTTAAGTTTCTGACGACATCACGAAACTCATGCTTAAGTTCTATCTGGGTAATGACATCATCATTGACAATGGCAGCAATACTGTCTAGTGGCACAATTTCCTCAGCCATTACGGGTACCATTGTCAAGCTGAGGAAGGTCAGGCTAAGGAAAAACAGACTCATAATGGTCTGTATTAAAGCAGGTATGGTTAATTGGGGTCTTACATTACGCACATTCATTAATCCTATTTACTCCAGTCTACAAATCCGGGAATATCATTGACCAGATCACCACCGCCGCCAATGGACTGGCCAATAGAACCCAGACCTTTAAATTGTATCTGCATCATGACATAGTTATTAGTATCGGCAAAATAATCACTTTGATCCTGCCCAATGACAAAGCGTAGAGCATAACAGCAGCTGTCGTATTCAACGCCTACTTTGGCATCCAGGGTGTAACTGTCACGGGTATTGGCTTTATTAATGACTACCGTGCCTGAACGGGGATCGAATTTAGCCTGATTATCATAAAGTGAATAGTACCAGTGAGCCAGGGCTCGCCACTGCGAAACAATTTTCCAGTAAGTGGATGCTTCAATCTGTTCATAATCACCCGCACGATAGGAATAATCCAGGTTGGCTATATGATAGCGGTCTGATTTGAATTGCAGTCGGTAGCGACTTTCATCGGTCTGACCATCATTATTGGGGTCATACAGCAGAGAATAAGAAGTATACCAGTTGCGGGCAAACCGACTGGTGATCTCGGTCGCGATACTGGAACTGGAATCCTTGTCTTTTGTGGTCTGAATGGGATCACCATTTGAATCATAATTCAGAGTTACATTTCTATTTTTAAAGTAATAGATTTGACCAATAGAAGCGGTTAATCGTTCCATACCGCTGTCACTATCCAGCAGACGGGAGGTCAGGGCAGCAGTTAGCTGATTGGCATCACCCAGACGGTCAAAGCCGTTAAAACGATTTTCGCGGAATAACTGATTAAAGCTGAAGGTGGACAGTGCGGTATCAAAAATGGGGATATCACTCTGATCTTTGTCCTGTACATATAAGTAATACAGTCGAGGTTCCAGTGTCTGCTGCATGGGCAGATTAAACAGGCTTAGATCCCGGTCAAAATAGAGACCGCTGTCCAGACTGAAGATAGGAGCTACTCTGGAAGGGCTGTCATCATTCAGAATCGATGCGCTTGTATTGCTGGCAGAACCAAAATATTTTATATCTCGGTCCTGATTGTCCAGCTTATAGGTCACCATATCCAGACTGAATTTCGGGGTAATAAAACTATAGGAGTTTCTAAAGGGCAGACTGATATTAGGCGCTATATGAAAACGACTGCCTTCAACCCGTTCATAATCAGGATTGTTATTATAGAGATCAATATCATCCCAGTTTTTCTTGAAGGTGACAAACTCAGAATCAAAACCGCCTCTTAAATCAACACCATAGGTAGTGTAATTATCATTAGCGGATAACGTTAGCTGCGGTAAGCGACTATAGGTATGGTTTGCTGATCTTAATTCCTGATAACCCTGTGCTCTGGCCATAAAATTAAAGATATCACCGTTATAACGAATCTGGCCATCACGTAAAAGATGGGTGGTGCTTTTATCTCTGAGATTATTGCCGAAATCTTCCAGATAGTAGCGGTCAGTGACGTAGTTATAATCTACATTACCGGACCAGCCATTGCCCCAGTTGGCTCGCTGCTGCAGACTGAAGGCACCACGATTTCTGGATATATTATCAGGCTCCTGCTGGCCGTTAATTGTAGGGTTATTGTTGGTTCCTTCCCGTTGAGCAATTTCAGCAATGTCTCTGCGATCATTATAAGAACGATCATTTAACCATTCAGCGTATACTTCACCGGAATGCTTTTCACTTAAATAACGGTATTCACCGCCCAGCATTAAACCTCGATCAGATAAAATCCGGGGTGTGATCGTGGCATCCTGATCTGGTGCAATATTGAAATAATAGGGTGTGGCCATTTCAAAGCCATTACTATCAGAACTTCCAATTGAGGGCATTAAGAAGCCGCTCTGGCGTTCATTATTAAGTGGAAAACGAATATAGGGAGTATAAGCAATCGGCACTCCCTTAAAGCGCATTACCGCATTGGTACCTTCACCATAACCATCCTCTGTATGCAGTTCCAGATCGCTGGCACTGAGTTCCCAGTCCGGGTTACTGGCCGGACAGGTAGAATAGGTCGGGTTATCAAGATTAATCGTACCGGGCTTAAAACGGATATTATCTGCAGTTCCCTGGGCCGGACGTGATGGCAGTTCATAACGGGCGTGATCCAGTCGGCCTTTACGGTCATCTGTCTGATAGCGGGCGGTATCTCCCTTGAGTATAATGCCCGGCTCAGAAATCACCACATTACCTTCGGCATTAAAAATACTGGTGGTTTTATTATATCGGGCTTTATCTGCTGTTAATTTCTGGATATTTTTGGTGATGACCACATTACCGCTAAAATCAATCTGACTGGAATCTGGAGAAACGGCTTCATCGGCTTCAATATTGGTACTTTCGTCAGCCTGAGCCTGCATGGCTTTTCTATCAATTTCTGCCATAGGTTGTACGGCACAGCTTGACCAGGTATCTACTTCTCCGGGTGCTTTGGGCTTATAAACCGGTTGAATAATTGCAGTACCACCACTGGGGCCGGTATTGGGATTGGAAAAATCCGCTTCAGGAAATTCGGGCGTGGCGGCTACAACCGATGCTTTTGGAACAGGTAAGGGAATGGATGCGCCGGTGGCAATAGTCGGTGCATATTGACCATCAGAGGGCGCACAGTTCCAGTGCCCGTTTTCCATTTGCTGACATTGCCAGCCGTTAGACTGATAGTTTTCTGCTAAAGCGGGGCTTGAAAGTAATAGAGCCGAAATAGCCAACCACTGAAATCCGATATTTTTTTTATCTGAAAACATGCCGTGAATGAGGATGTTGAGCTGTCCATTTTTGGGTTGATGCAAGGTATTGTCCGCCTGGTTTACAGTATTTATCCATTGCTTAAGTGCTTGCAGGATATTTTTCAATCTGTCCATTAGTTGGTATTTGTTTTACAAGTTGAGTTTTTTCTTTTACTCCATTTTCAACGACTTACAGTCGTCATAAATGAGCGGCACGTCCCTGTAAACATAGTCTGCAGAGCCTGATACGGTAATTTATGCTGATATACCGAATAGTTATAATATAATGCGCACAGCAAATCGCCATTTTAGCACTGAATGCCGGAGCCTGTCGAACGGATTTTGCTTTAAGCTATGTGCTTAGCTCAGTACTTCAGTATGATAGTTTGAACGGGGATTTGTCCCAGGTCTGAAAAACTTTCAGGGCGTTATCCAGAACATCCTGAGCCGTGACGCGCTGCAGGGTAATCTTTTTTTGTGCATCAGGCAGACTGAGTTCCTTAAAAATAAACTGATCGTCAAAGCCTATCCTACTGGCGTCCTGATAAGTATTTGCGTAGTAGACCTGATCCAGGCGGGCCCAGTAGATGGCGGACAGACACATAGGGCAGGGTTCACTGCTGCTGTACAGACTGCAGCCTGCCAGAGAAAAGGACTGAATAGTATGACAGGCATCACGAATGGCCTGGATTTCAGCATGAGCTGTAGGGTCATTGACACAGGTGACCTGATTGCTGCCACGGCCTATTATCTGATTATTTTTTACAATAACTGCACCAAAGGGGCCACCGGAATGCTCTATTGATTCAAGGGCCAGTTCAATGGCGGTATTCATAAATTGATTATCCATAGGTATAAGACTAATAGCTTAGGCCCAAATTCCCCTTGATCTGAGTCATTTTAAAAAATTGCAGTACTCTGTTATTATAGCAATACTGAAAGTTAATGACTCTTCGCACTTATTTTATATTTGTGGGTATTCACATTGTATTATGGAAACCGGTATGACTGATTTACAAATCCAGCCTGATGGCTCGCAGTCGCAACTGATTGGCGATTCTCCTGCTTTGACCCGTGTGGTCTGGGCTGCACGTATTACTGCGGCCTCTGATGTGACGGTTTTGATACAGGGTGAAAGCGGCAGTGGTAAAGAGCTATTTGCCCGTGCTATACATATGGAGAGTCAGAGAAAATCACAGCCAATGGTAACCGTAAATTGTGCCGCTATTCCAGAAAATCTGGCTGAATCTATGCTGTTTGGTCATATTAAGGGCGCCTTCACCGGTGCTATTGCAGATCAGCAGGGTTATGTACAATCTGCTCATAAGGGCACTCTGTTTCTGGATGAAGTGGGCGAACTGTCTTTATCAGTACAGGCGAAATTACTGCGCTTTCTGGAATCTTCAGAATGTGAAAAAGTGGGTTCTACTATTACAGAACAAGTCGATGTCCGGGTGATTGCAGCGACTAACCGGGATTTACGTGGGGAGATTGAAAAGGGTAATTTTCGGGAAGATTTATTTTATCGCCTGCATGTTATTCCACTGGAAATACCACCCTTACGGGAACGTATTGAGGACTTAAAATTATTACTGGCTCATTTTACTCATACTCTGGCTGACCAGTATCAGGTCGATGCGCCGGATTATAGTAAGGCCACACTTAAGGCATTGAGAGAATATCACTGGCCTGGCAATGTCCGTGAACTGCGTAATTTTTGTGAGCGTATGACTATTTTGCTGTCAGGGCAGTTGGTCGATGTTGATAATCTGCCGGTGGAGATTAAAACGGCCAGACAGATAAG
>JALSUJ010000282.1 GCA_027071355.1 Gammaproteobacteria bacterium
AAAGCCAAAATAACCTGTAAATCCTGATATCTCCAGCACTCTGATCATTCTCGCTACGATTCAACTGATTTATTTAGCTTTAATGCAAGTCTAGAAACAATTGCGACCCCAAATTTTGATTGTGGCTGCAATTTCACCCCCCGTCCCTGTCTTTGATGAGTTATTTTTATTAACAAATCCGCTTTGGGTAACACACCCTGTCCTTTTTCCGGCCACTCAATCAGTGCAATGGCCTGACCATCGAGATAATCCCGAATTCCCAGGTATTCCAGTTCTTCCGGATCTTCCAGCCGATATAAATCAAAGTGATATATTTTTTGAGTATTTTGTTTAATTATATCAGAATTTGAAATACTTACATGATCAATCGGATCATCTATTTTAAAACCTTTATGTAACTTATTGTAATCATATAATTTATTATAATCAAGAGAGTAAGGTTCAACAACTGTAAAAGTAGGACTTTTTACCGCGCCCTGATAACCGCAGGCTCTTAGAAAACCTCTGACCAGAGTGGTTTTTCCCGCCCCCAGATCACCATTCAGATAAATAATGCAACCAGGTTTAACCCGAGCTGCCAGTTGTGCCCCCAGTTCAGTCATTCCGATTTCATCAGAAATTGAACATGTTACCGGTATTTCTTTGTTATACTGAATATTGGACATCACATCGCTTTTTTAAACAGCTTTTATTAGCCTATTGTATTGAATGAAACAAAAAAATAATAGCCATAATTTTAGCCCTGATGAGCTGCTTGAACTGGCACAAACGATTAAACTCTGGGCAAAAGATCTGGGGTTTCAGGCTACAGGTATAACTGATACCGACTTAACCATTGCTGAACAGCGTTTTAATCAGTGGATTGAACGGCAGATGCACGGTGAAATGACGTATATGTCCCGTCACGGAACCAAACGTACCCGCCCAGCTGAACTCGAACAGGGAACCCTGACTATTATCTGCGTACGCATGGATTATTTCCCAGAAGATCCTGAACATTCCATAGCCTTGCTGGATCAGGCTGACCAGGCTTATATTGCTCGTTATAGTCTGGGACGTGATTATCATAAGGTAATCAAAAAACGACTGCAAAAGCTGGCCACACTATTACAGCAGAAAATCGGCCCCTTTGGTTACCGAGTGTTTACTGACAGCGCCCCGGTTCTGGAAAAACCTCTGGCCGAAAAAGCCGGACTGGGCTGGATTGGTAAACATTCTAATGTACTGCAGGAAAAAACCGGCTCCTGGTTTTTTTTAGGAGAGATTTTTACCAATCTGCCCTTACCCATTGACTCCCCAGCACAAAATCACTGCGGCAGTTGCACCAAATGTATCGATGTCTGTCCTACCCGGGCAATAGTTGAACCTTATATTGTTGATTCACGTTTGTGTATTTCCTACTTAACCATAGAATCCCGCTCAGCTATTCCTGAATCACTTCGCCCCTTAATGGGTAATCGCATTTATGGTTGTGATGATTGTCAGTTATTCTGCCCCTGGAATCGTTTTTCACAACAAACACCGGAAACCGATTATTTTGCCCGTGGCGATCTGGCCGGCCCGCAATTGCTGGATTTATTTGCCTGGTCAGAAGAGCAGTTTCTGAAAAATACCGAAGGCACAGCTATCCGGCGCATTGGTCACGAATCCTGGTTAAGAAATATTGCCGTAGCACTGGGTAATTGTCTGGCTTCATCTCCCGATAACCAGAATGAGATTACCCGAGCCCTGAAAGAGCGGCAGCAGCCTTCAGCCATGGTGCAGGAGCATATAGACTGGGCATTACAACAGGCTGACTCATGTGATTATGGATAATATTTATGGCTAACATTCTGTGCACGGGTATTGCTACCGTTGATATAATTAATGAACTTGATCAATATCCTGCCGAAGATGATGAAGTTCGTATTCTATCCCAGGAAAAATGCCGGGGCGGCAATTCTGCCAATACCGCCGTCATTCTCTCTCATCTGGGGCATCAATGCCACTGGGCAGGGACGGCAGTGGCTCCTCTGACAGGAGACCATGACTGCCAAATTATTCTGGATGATCTGCAGCAACATAATATTAATATCCAGTACAGTCGGTTTCTCGATCAGGGGAAAGTACCCACTTCTTATATCAGCCTGAGCCGGAAAACTGGTTCAAGAACCATCAGTCATTATCGGGATTTGCCTGAATACCCTTTTTCAGCATTTAAACAAATTCCTCTGGAAAATTTTGATTGGCTGCATTTTGAAGGGCGGAATATTAAACAAACCATTAAAATGATGCAATTCTGCAGGGAAAAGACTCCAACAACACCGATTTCTCTTGAAATCGAAAAAAACAGAGAAGCCATTGAAACACTGATTCATTATGCTGATATAATCTTTTTTTCCAGGCAGTATGCCCTGATGAATGCTTACAAAGATCCTCGCTCCTTCTGTATCGACTTTAGTCAAAGCTACCCTGAACAAATTATTTTTTGCGCCTGGGGTAAAGCCGGTGCAGGGGCCGCATTTCAACAGCAGTTTTACTGGCAGGATGGAATAAAGATTAAAACAGTTGATACTCTAGGAGCTGGAGATGTTTTTAATGCTGGCATTATTCATCAGCAGCTGATGCAGCAGTCCATTCAACATTCTTTGCAATACGCCTGTCAGATAGCTGCAGAAAAATGTACAACAAAAGGCTTAATTGCTTGAAAAAACAGTCAAAAAAGGTTATTTTTTACCC
>JALSUJ010000283.1 GCA_027071355.1 Gammaproteobacteria bacterium
TGGTGATACTGACTGGTATAGGATATTTTCAGATAAAATTGCCGTGGAAATTGAGTACCTGGGAAGTTGAATACTTAGGAAACAGGCAGGCAAAAAAAGACGGCCCCTTTTATGCCAATAACCCCGACACTCTTGCCAACCGATGGAAGGGAACATGTCAGGCGCATAAAAGGATTTACCCGTCTTTTAATATGATGGTCTGAAAATAGAGAAAAATCAAGTACTAATATACTAAATTACACAGTAGCACTTATTGTACTAATGTTTTCTACCTATAATATTTAATTAAAACAAAAGGATATTAGAGTTTTTCACATTAGAAACAGTGCGCAAAGATTGGCGAGCAAACAACATAACCCTGAATTCTATGATAGTATAAAACCAAATACCCGCGCCGGAAGCGCATAAAAACAACCAGGGAGGTAAGAAAAGCAACAATAAAATCAACCTTGCAGGCGGTGCATCAACCGCACTACAGGGTAAAAGGAAAAAACAGGAAATGGGCAGCGCCGAACTCAACCACATCAAACAACGCCTGCGCGACTTCGCCGAAGCCCGCGACTGGAACCAGTTTCACTCCCCGAAAAATCTCTCCATGGCCCTCAGCGCCGAAGTCGCTGAAATTATTGAACATTTTCAGTGGCTCACTGAAGAACAAAGCAAAAACCTGCCGAAAAACAAACTGGAAGAAGTGGAAACCGAGCTGGCCGATACGCTGGATATTGATCTTATGGTGGCGGCTGTTAGCAAGATTGCGCTTAATGAGGTGAAATATCCGGTAGAAAAAGCAAAGGGGAATGCCAGGAAATATTCGGAGTTAGGATGAACCGTTTTAAATAAGAAAATAAACTGGAGTCGTATAAGTTTTTTTGAAATATATTCATAGTTATAATAAAACAAGTTTTTCAATTGAATCTGAGATTAATAGCCATTGAGTGATGATGTGCATTTAACTGAAAGTGAGTTTCTTCAGAATTTTTTACAGAATGCCCCGCATATGATGTGGTTCTTGGGTGCAGGTACTTCGCGCACAGCAGGTCTACCTACCGCTACGGATATTATATGGGATTTAAAACTGCGTTATTACTGCCTTTATGAAAACCAGAATTTGCAGTCCCATGATATTAACAACAATTCTATAAAAGGAAAGATTCAAGACTACATGGATAGTCAGGGGTTTCCTGCATTATGGAGCCCAGAAGAATATTCCTTTTATTTTGGCCTAACTTTTGGTGATGACTACGAAGCGCAGCAAAAATATATTCAAGAAGCTCTTTCAAGTGAAAAGGTTTCCCTGAATATAGGCCACCGAGCCCTTGCGGCATTGCTCGAAATGGAACAGGCAAGGATTGTTTTTACCACGAATTTCGATAATGTTCTCGAAACTGCTTATGCAGATGTTAGTGGAAAGAATATAACTCCCTTCCATCTGGAAGGTTCATATGCTGCGTTGACGGCACTCAATGCGGAGCGCTTTCCTATTTACGCGAAAATTCACGGAGATTTCAGATATAAGAGTATAAAAAATCTTGAGATAGACTTGCTAAACAATGATAGTGATATTCAAAAGTGCTTTCTAGCCGCTGCCGTGCGTTATGGCCTAATTGTTAGTGGGTATAGTGGACGGGATGAAAATGTCATGAAGATGTTTCGTCAGGCTATAGATCAAAATAACGCGTTTCCGCAAGGTTTAATCTGGACAGTTCCGAGAATTAAAGGTGTTTCAGATGGCATTATAGAGTTGATCAATTATGCACGAAAAAAAGGCATTCGCTCTCATCTGGTGGAAACAGGGACTTTTGATGAAATGCTTTCAAAAATCTGGCGACAGTTAAAAGTTAAACCTCAAGAAATAGAAGCCAAGGTTAGAACAGCTAGTATCGGCAGTGTTTCTATTCCATTGCCCACACCAGGCAAACAATATCCAATCTTGCGCACCAATGCCTTGCCCGTGATCAAAGCGCCAACTTCGTGCGGCATGATTGAATTGACAAATCCAATTTCATTTAGGGATTTGAAGGAAAAGATCATTGAAGGAAGGCCCAATGCTGTCCTTACATATACAGATAAGGTTTTGTTTTGGGGAGATGAGAATGAGATAGTTAAAATACTCCCAAAGGATGAGATCAAGGGAATACAACGCTATGAATTTAACGACACAGCTCAAAGCGTAGCAGATTCAACTTTCGTAAAATCATTTTTTGAGGAAGGACTTGCAAAGGCAATTGTACAAGGGAACCCCCTTAGTCTTCGTCGGACAAGAAACCGAACGTACTATATTGTTGTGTGCAGCGATAAAGCAAATGGTGAAATATTTTCACCCTTGCGAGATGTATTAGATTTTAAGGGGAAGCCCGGATATATCACAGGCAACGTCCCAGGGCTACCAGACGTTACATGGGCGGAAGCTGTGTCTCTTCGTTTAGAAGAACGCGGTGGCAAGCTTTGGGTCATGTTGCGGCCAGATATATGGATTAAACCGCTTGATAAGCGACAGGAAGCAAGAGAATTCTTGCGCAAACGCCGCTTGTATCGGTACAACAATAAATCTTACAAACTTCTTGATACATGGATAGGCATTCTGCTTGGCTCAGTAGGAGCTGGTGCGGGCGTAGATATCTCATGTTTTAAGGATGAAAAGTATAGTTGCGTTTTCGAAGTCGGAACGAGATCGGCCTATAGTGGCGGAGGTTCGCATGACAGATGATCTGTCAATCTTGCCCGCGCATTCAATTCTTCCGGAACCGCGCTTACTATTTCATGGAAACAAGACTGATACTCATCCTCTTCGTGGTCTTTCAAACTATGGACCTTATAGCGCTGGTCTGGGTTTTCCTGGGCAAGTTCGGCTAGCGTATCTTGCGCCTAGTTCTTATATGCGCAAGATCGACGGCATTGTTTGCGAATTACAAAGAAGAGCCGCTCCGAAGGAGGCACTAAACTACTATGTTGAGTATGGTGGTTTTGAAAAGGTATTTCGTAGTCCCCTTATTGCGCCACCTGATATACTCAGATGTGAGATGCCGCAAGCTTGCGATGCCTTGGCGGTATCAGGAAACGGCGGTGCTCTTACGGAAAGCATATTTCAGGCTATAGCTGGTTTGATCAGACAACAACATTCCTTTGATGTTCTTTTGGTCTTTTTGCCGCCTAATTGGAAAAACTGTTTCGAATATGAAGGCTTTAATTTGCATGATCGGATTAAAGCCAAAGTGGCCCCACTTAATATACCGATTCAGATTGTCAATGATCTTGCCTTTACGCGTACATGCCGCGCGCAGGTTATGTGGGGAATTAGCGTAGCTTTGTATGCAAAAGCGGGTGGTATCCCATGGAAGCTTGCTGACTGGGATAAGGATGAAGCTTACATTGGACTTAGCTATGCAATAAAGAAACATGAAGGAGGTAATGAATATACGACCTGCTGTAGCCAGGTCTTTGATCCGGATGGTACCGGGTTTGAGTTTATTGCATATGACACGCGGGATTACGAGACAGACCGAAAAGGTAATCCTTATCTGAGCTACCAGGAGATGCAGTCTGTTCTTTCTAAGAGCCTGCATATTTATCAGAACGGCCATAATGGCAGAATGCCAAGAAAAATATTTATCCACAAGGCTACTCATTTTACAGAGGATGAAATTCAAGGGGCATTTGACGCATTTGGCCGTAAAACAGAAATTGAACTTGTGCAGATTATCAGGAATACCAATTGGTATGGTTTAAAGGTCGATGGTCCACGATATAAAGGACAAAGCCCCGCACCAGCAGGTTATCCGGTACATCGTGGCTTATATCAGCCATTAACTGAGACGGAATGTTTATTATGGACGCAGGGAAGTGTTATGGGTGTTAATCAGCAACGAGCAAATCAGCCCGTCTTTAAAGAAGCACCGCTTAAACCAGTACCTGGCCCCATTATGCTGCGTCGCTTTTCTGGACAAGGTGGCTGGCACGATACCTGTTCGAGTATTCTGACATTGACGAAAGTGGATTGGAACAACAATACATTGTATAAAACGCTTCCAGTTACACTTGTCTATTCACAAGTGTTCGCCAATGTTGTCAAGCAGACACCGGATATTGTGAATGAAATATATGATTATCGATTTTTTATGTAGAAACAACGGCGGACTCTAATGAGCATCTTTGATGACTGGTTCGAAATATCAACGGAAGCCGTGAATGGCTATGACTACAAAGCCATAAATCTATTAGATGATGACGACCTTGAGCCTGCTATCGAAGATATAGCGCAGGTAGTTCCAGATCACTACATTGACCCGGAATCAATAGCGAACACCTTGGAACGATTAGGAAAACCTGCTGCTGCTAATAAAATACGGATAAAACTTCCGCAAACAAAAAAACTGCGTTCTGGTGACTTGGGTGAAATATTGGCTACAGAATATATTAATTCACAAACAGAATTTGATGTTCCAATAAGGAAACTGCGTTGGCATGACCACCGGGAAATGGCCATGCGTGGTGATGATGTGATCGGGATTGTGACACCAAATAATGGGCAGAGACCGCACTTTCTTAAAACAGAAGCAAAAAGTAGAGCGGCTTTAGGAAGGCAGGTTTTAGAAGATGCGCGCTTAGCTCTTGATGCTGATGACGGACGGCCTGCTCCCCATGCGTTAGCATTTGTGGGAGATCGATTAAGAGAAGGAGGCAATACAGAACTTGCCGACGTAATAGATGATGTGCAACTTAAAGATGGTATAGCAAAGCAGCAAATGGAGCACCTGCTTTTCACATTTACAGGAAGTAATCCCAATAATCTACAAAAGGAAATACTAGAAACCTACGGTGGCGATATCAGCCAGCATGCAGTTGGACTAAGGATAAAAACACACCAAAAGTTTATCGCGGATGTCTTTGAAGAGGTAGAAAATGGCCTCGACGATTGAGGAGCTTGAGTCAGAAATAACTCAAGCCATATCGCCTGGATTTAGAGGGCGTTTACTTGATCGTGGCCAAGCACGATCTATGATATGGAAAGATGGAGTGCTGCCTCCAAATGCTCCAGGTTTCTCTCCAGAACTTAGCTACGATCTTTTGTCATATGGATATTCTCTTATTAGTATGGGGCTACGCCTTCGAGAAATGGGTGGAAACCCAGAAATATACCAAGCGGCATTTTCAAAAGCGGCAAACTCGATTGAAGATGTTATTTACAAAGGTGATCATGATGATGTCACACAAGGTTTTCACAATGTCTTGGCTGCATCTGCGTATCATCTTGCCCGATATTCAGCAAAAGCATACTCTCTTCTTCGTGGCACTCTCGATGAAGGGAATATCAGCTTTATAGAAAGAGGCTTATGCCAAATTATATTGCGTGAACTAGACACGTTAGAAGATGACATTTTTGAATGGAAAATGAACGAGTATGGATCAGATGAAAATCTAGCAAATATAATAGATCAAGAAGTTGAACAGACTGAATCTGAGGGCGTTCCGCCTGAAGGCTATAGTATTGAATCCATCGAGCTTCCAATAGTAGATACAGCAATTACCGATAATTATTATTCATCATTATCCCTGTTCTTGATGGCATTGGAGAGAGGTGATGATACGTTTTTAAATCAATCAATTCAAACGCTACAAGTCGGCCTTGATGTTAGTGGTGAACTGAATATGGTTCCTCAATGGTGGGTGCAGCGTATTACAATCCATCTTTTAGGCGACCTTTGGTCTTCAAGCTACCACCAAATACTACCAATAGAGCCACCTGATGGAAATAGTCCTGATTGGAAATTCTTGCGCTGGTATTTTATTGCTCTTCTTTACAAAAGAAAAAAATCAGAGATCGATCTTTGGCCTTCACAGATAGAAGGAGCTAAAAGAGCAGTCAATCAGGCGGATAATTTGGTTGTATCTCTACCTACGAGTGCTGGTAAAACGCGTATTGGTGAACTTTGTATTTTGCGATGTTTGGCGGCAGGCAAAAGGGTTCTTTTTGTAACTCCACTGCGAGCATTATCTGCACAAACCGAAGTGGGACTACGAAAAACATTTACGCCGTTGGGCAAGAGCGTATCGACGCTTTATGGCAGTATTGGTACAAGTGATTTTGAGCAAGATGCCATTCGAACTAAAGATATTGTGGTTGGTACACCTGAAAAATTAGATTTTGCACTTCGTAACGATCCATCTTTGATTGATGACGTTGGGCTGATTGTCCTGGATGAGGGGCATATGATCGGATTAAATGAACGCGAGATTAGATATGAAGTTCAGATACAGCGCTTACTTAAAAGACAAGATGCGGATTCACGCCGAATAGTCTGCCTTTCAGCTATTTTACCAGAAGGAGATCAACTTGAAGATTTCGTGAAGTGGCTAAGGCGGGATGAAGAAGGCGAAGCTGTAAAAAGCGGCTGGAGACCAACAGACTTACTATTTGGAGAAGTTGTATGGAATGGTCAAAGAGGAAGACTTAATATAACGGTGGGTGAAGAGCAATCATTCGTCCCTGGATTTATTGAATCATCCATCCCGTCGCTGCCAAATCCGGGTGTTAGAAGAACGCAATTCCCTAAGGATGCTAAAGAATTATCATTGGCAACTGCATGGCGTCTGATTGAAGATGACCATACAGTATTAATATACTGCCCGCAGAAATCATCTGTAGAGTCCTTTGCAAAAGTAATTGTGGATTTGAATAGACGGGGAGCTCTACCATCAATATTATCAGTGCCAGAAGAAAGACTTGAGCTAGCTAAAACATTAGGACTAGAGTGGCTTGGTGAGGGGCATCCTATACTTGAATGCCTGAGTATTGGGGTGGCTGTACACCATGGATCATTGCCCACACCATTCAGAAAAGAAATAGAAAAGTTGTTACGAAGCAGTATTCTAAAGCTTACTATATCGTCCCCGACCTTGGCGCAAGGCTTAAACCTAACAGCAACCGCAGTAATTATTCATTCGCTGTATAGAAGTGGAAATAAAATAGAGGCTTCGGAATTCAAAAATGTGATTGGAAGAGCTGGTCGAGCCTTTGTCGATATTCAAGGATTGGTGATCCATCCTATGTTTGATAGACATGATTGGAGACGTGGTGAGTGGAATGGTTTGATAACCGATACAAAAACAAGAAACATGGAAAGTGGTCTTCTACGTCTTGTTTATTTTTTGGTTGCCCGTATGCATAAAAATCTAGGGGAGCCGCCACTAGAAGGCCTCATTGAATATGTTGCAAATAATGCAAGCGGGTGGGCGTTTCATGAGGTAGCAGGAGAAGATGACAATGAACGTGCCCAGCAAATGGAAAGATGGTCAAAATATATATCAAGTCTGGATGGTGCAATCCTCAGCCTTATTGGGGAGAGTGAAGTAGGTGACGAGGAAATACCAGGGCTTCTAGACGAGATATTGGCGTCATCACTGTGGCAAAGGCGACTGGCAAGAGAAGGAGAGGAAATCCAGAATCTCCTCAATACAGCGCTAGCTCAAAGAGCAAAACACATTTGGAGTAATAGCACATCATCTCAAAGAAGAGGCTATTTTCTTGCGGGTGTCGGTCTTGATACTGGGCAAAGATTAGATACGATAGCAGCAGAGGCAAATAATTTACTCATTGTAGCTAATTCCCATATTGGCGAAGGAAATGAAGAGGAGGCAATTACTGCCATTACTCAACTAGCTGATCTTATTTTCCAGATACAACCTTTCATTCCTACCACATTCCCTGAAAATTGGAAGGATATATTGGCTCTTTGGTTAAGAGGTGAGCCTATAGTCAATATTGATGATAACGAAATTAGCGATGTGCTTAAGTTTGTCGAAGACGGCCTTGTTTATCGCCTGCCTTGGGGAATGGAAGCGGTTCGGGTTAGAGCCGAAGCAAATCATGACGATATTTATGAAGGAATGACTATTGAGGAATTTGAGACTGGATTGGTCGTTCCCGCTGTAGAGAATGGCAGCCTGAATAGGTCTGCTGCAATGCTTATGCAGGCCGGTTTTAATTCAAGGCAGGCCGCGATCAAGGCTGTTACGGATTGTGCTGCGACATTTACAACTTCATTTGCTCTAAATATATGGCTAAGCTCAGAAATAGTTTCACAGAATACGAACACAGGTGTTTGGCCAACACCAGAAACAGCATCAATGTGGAAGGCTTTCATTGAAGAATATCGTCCATCCGGCTCTGCAATATGGAGCCAAGAAAGTACGGTTATATCTGCAATATGGAAATTACCGCAAGCTGTGCCGCCTTCTTCTACTAAATTAAGGTTAGTAAATGGCGATGATGGTCAGACAAGTATTGTAGCTGCTAATGGAGATATAGTTGGGCAAACAGAATGCCGCTTAAATCTCCTAAAGTATGGTATTTATTATGTCTCTGTGCATTCTGATGGTCAAAACGTCAATATTATCTATATTGGATCGGGAGAAAAACCATTTGCTTCTTGTTAATTGAACCGCCATAAGTGGATAGATATTATAGGGGTAACCCTGAAGTTTTTTTCGTCTTACAAGGTATATTTAGTTCTTAGTTCAAGTAAATAGAGAGACTGTGCAGAGATGTATCTTCTAATAATTCATTAAAAGAATGATATTAAATAAAAATACTATTTATTTTTCTTTTAGTCACGTATTTTAAGCATAGAATAAGTTATTGAATTAATTCATTATGTATAATGAACGATTATGTCTCTATGATTTCATGCTAATGATAAAATTCCAATGAAAAGATATAAGGTTTGGTCAGTCAGGGAAATTCAAGCAGCCATAGCTGCCTATTTCGAGTTACTTGAAGATCAACAACAACTAAAACCAACAAATAAAGCGGCAATTTACCGGGAATTGTCTGCTACCCATCCTGCACGTAGTGCAAAAGCTTTCGAGTTTAAATTCCAAAATATCAGCGCTGTACTTTATGAAGAAAAATTACCCTATACCGATGGTCTGCGACCAATGGGGAATTATCAGACGGCATTAAAAGTAGCTGTGCTTGATTATTTAAAACGAGTTGGGCAGAAAGAACAACCCACTATTGATATTTTAGTCGATAAACTTAAACGATTATATTATCGTGACTTTCTGCCGGTGCATGGTAAAGGTTCAGGTCGTTATGGGCTTTCCTTAGAATATTATTTAAGCATTCCACAGAACAGTTCTAAAGATGCCGATTTTATGGGTATTGAGCTTAAAACAAAATTGGGAAAAACATTACAGACCTTGTTCTCACGTGTGCCGTCACGCTATTTGGCTTGTAAAGACAAAAATGAACTGGTTACACAATTTGGTTATTTTGATGAAAAAAATCAACGGC
>JALSUJ010000284.1 GCA_027071355.1 Gammaproteobacteria bacterium
CTTCAAATCCAATTGGCAAGCCTTTGACGGAAGGAGAAATGAAAGCCATTGCCAAGCATGTTTATAATGAGCCACCGCCAAAAGACTTCCATTGGAGTATGGAAGATATGATGAAGACTTTACAAAATGTAAAGGATTCAGAAAATGGCAAGGTTACACCAGCGAAAAATGTGGATGATTTACTGTTTGTAACTGAACGTGAGAATTTTAGTGTTGCGGTTATTAATACCAAAACCCAGGATGTTGTTGCTCACCTTCCTGCGGGCGCACGGGCACATGGTTATACTTTCAGTCCTGATGGTAAATATGCCTACAATCTTGGTCGTGACGGCTGGTTATACCAATATGACTTACATACTTTAAAAGCAACCAAAAAAGTACGTCTGGGTCTGGATGCCAGGGGTATTGCTGTCTCTGATAATGGCAAGTATCTGTTAACGGGTATGTATATTCCAACTCAGGCTGTTATTGTTGATGCGATTACACTGAAACCACTTAAGTTAATTGATACTCATCATGTGAAAGACCCTGATGGTGATTACGTTGATTCTCGTATCTGTTCAGTTAATGATGTTGATCCAAATAAAGTAGGTCCATATTTCCTTATGGCTCTTAAAGAAGGTGGTCAGGTCTGGCGTATTGACTGGAGTAAACCTGATTTTCCAGTCAGCAAGGTGGCTAATGTAGGTAAAATTTTACATGATGGTTTCCTGAAGCCTGATAATAAGACTTTCTATCTAGCCTCTCAATCTTCTAACTGGGTTGCTGCTATTGATGTTAAAAGTATGAAAATTATCAAGAAAATCAAGACCGGTATCAAGCCTCATCCAGGTGAAGGTGCAATTTGGGAATCCAAAGATGGTCATGAGTATGCTGCTACTCCACATATTGGAGAAGGTAAAGCAACTGTCTGGGATACTACCACCAATGAAATTGTTGGTACTGTGAAGAGTGAAGCACCAGGACTCTTTATTCGTTCTACTGAGAATATGGATTATGTCTGGTTTGACAGTATCTTCCCACCTAAACCCAGTGAGATTACTGTGTTTGAGAAGAATCCTCCCTTTAAGGTAGTGAAACATATAAATGACGGTACATTAACTGTGCATCCAGAACCTGATACTGATGGTAAGTTTGTGTATGTTTCTGACTGGAAAGAGAATGTGGTTCGTGTTTATGATGATTCAACATTGAAACTGGTTAAGACCATTAAGGGTGTTAAAACCCCAACAGGTATCTTTGCTGTTCATCGTCGTCATGAGACTGGCGGTCACTAAAAGCTACTGCTTTTAAATATTATGATTGATAAAATTATTCCGGCTTAAGCCGGAATAATTTTTTTTATTATCCAGATTTATTTAATGGGTTTTGACAAGCTGAATGCACCGCGCAAGTCATTGACTTTAAATCCTACTGCACGGTCAAAGGGATAAAGACTGTCAAGCTGAGACGCTACTTTTGATTTGATATTGGAACCATGACATTGAAGACAAACCTTTTTGGTTGGAATCGCCTTCATATATCGAAATTCTTTATTGCCATCTTTTTTTGTAACCACCTCACTAAATTCTATCTTATTTACAGGTATACCTTCTGTATTCATTTTTTCAAATTTGCGTAAGACTGAATTTTCCCATTTGTCTGGAGCATCCTCCAGGTTGCGAACTTTTAAACTGGTTCTACGTACCTGCCAGCCAGAAGACTGGCTTATGTTATCCGTAATATCAGGTGCTTTTAGATGGCAGCTTTCAACGGCAAGAACCGGTCCTTTTTCTTTGAGCGCAGATTTTAATTCATGTTTTAAAGTAGATGCATATTGTTTGACAATTTTACGTGCTTCCTGAATATTATTCTGACTATTGTTGGCGGCAAATAGTGCTGAAGAAGCGCCTGGTAAGGTAAAGCTGATTAATAAAATGGCTGCTAATTTTTTTTTACGCATGAGAAGGTTACCTTTATGAGAGTTATTCCAGATATGTTTTAACCTAGAAAAATCAGTTGCCACCGACTGCAACAGCCTTATGCACTGAATCTAAAGGATTTTCCAGAATATTTTGACTTCACCCGTACGGTGAGTACGAATAAAGCCCAAATAACCTGTAAAACCCTTTATCTCCAGCACCTAAGACTGTTTCGTTACGATGTCAACTGATTTTTCTAGGTTTAATGATTATATACCCCTGTTTATATAAAAATAGCTGACTATTCAGCATAAATTACCGTATCTTTCTGCAGTGCCTGTGTTTGCGGGGACGCTCAAGCACATCCCTGTATCGCTTTATCTCGGCATCCTGCCTCCATAAACCCCGCAAACACAGGCACTGCAGAAAGATACTCTTATCAGGTTTACATCATGCTGAATAGTTACCTTGCTTTTAATAAATAAGGTTAAAGGTCTGTTGAACTTTCGATGTGAATATAATCACTGGTATCACCGGGTTATATTACTAAAGCGGTATAATTTGACAGGTATAGAAAAATAAAAGGGTAAAAAACATCCTGCTGGATTATCAGTTCAGTCTTCCTGATCTTTAAACAGATTATCAAAGAAAATTTCTTCTTCTTCTGTTAAAAGGCTGCTTCTATAATCTAATAAAGGATTGTCAGTATTGTGATTCTGACGGCGCTCGCCAACCCTGCGGGTGTTCTGCCGCCGCTCTGCTTTGGGGCAGGCCACATAATTTTGTCTGACATGCTCAATCCATTGGAA
>JALSUJ010000285.1 GCA_027071355.1 Gammaproteobacteria bacterium
ATTTTAGCGTTAAGCGTTAAGCGTTAAGCGTTAAGCGTTAAGCGTTAAGCGTTAAGAAAAAGACTAAAGAGCTTCTGTATTTAGTCAACTTGCTCTAACTCGATGTCAATGCCGAGGGCTCGTATTTCTTTTAGTAATACGTTAAAGGACTCGGGCATGCCGGCATCGATGCGGTGGTCGCCGTCAACGATGTTTTTGTACATCCGGGTACGGCCGGCTACGTCATCGGATTTAACCGTTAACATTTCCTGCAGAGTATAAGCAGCACCATAAGCTTCCAGTGCCCAGACTTCCATTTCCCCGAAGCGCTGACCACCGAATTGTGCTTTACCGCCCAGAGGCTGCTGGGTGACCAGACTGTATGGACCGGTTGAACGGGCATGCATCTTGTCGTCCACCAGGTGGTTCAGTTTGAGCATATACATATAACCAACGGTTACCGGACGGTCAAACTTATCACCAGTTCGGCCATCGTATAAGGTAGACTGACCGGACTCATCATTACCGCCCAGTTTCAGCAGACGTTTGATTTCACTTTCTGCCGCACCGTCAAATACCGGCGTCGCCATAGGCACACCGCCTTTCAGATTGCCCGCCAGCTCAATGATTTCTGCATCGTTCAGGCTATCCAGATCTTCTTTAGTCCCGGCACTTTCATTATAGATTTCATCCATAAAGCTGCGCAGTTCTTTGACTTTTTCGGCTTCTGCTGCTTTTTGCTGCAGAATATCGCCAATTTTCAGACCCAGACCACGAGCCGCCCAGCCCAGATGGGTTTCCAGCACCTGTCCGACGTTCATACGAGAAGGTACACCCAGTGGGTTTAAGACGATATCAACCGTCCGTCCGTCTTCCAGATAGGGCATATCTTCCACGGGTACAATTGTGGAAATAACACCCTTGTTACCATGACGACCGGCCATTTTATCACCTGGTTGAATACGGCGCTTAACGGCCATATAAACCTTAACCATTTTAAGCACACCCGGTGCCAGATCGTCACCGGCAACAATTTTCTGGCGCTTCTCTTCATACTGTTCATCAAAATCAGTTCTGGAATGTTCCAGTTGTTCAGCCAGTTTTTCCAGTTGCCCCTGCTTCTCTGTATCGCGCAATTTGATATCCAGCCA
This sequence comes from Gammaproteobacteria bacterium, assembly GCA_027071355.1. GTDB lineage: Bacteria > Pseudomonadota > Gammaproteobacteria > GRL18 > GRL18 > JANELJ01. Next base: position 1,131 of record JALSUJ010000285.1, read on the forward strand.
CTTGCTGCGCTGTTCCAGAGCATTGAGAGTATCTTTAGTGACTTTGTCACCGGCTTTCATGCCCGGCCCGCCATCAACAATTTCATCTTCTATCAGACGCTCAACCCGGCTATAGGTATCTTCTTCCACGATACGGAACTGATCCATCATATCCTTGCGAACTGCAGCCAGTGCATCATCTTCAATTGATTTGGCACGCGCATCCTTTTCCAGACCATCACGAGTAAAGACCTGCACATCAATAATAGTACCGACTTTACTGCCGGACACTCTTAAAGAAGTATCTTTAACATCGGATGCTTTTTCACCAAAAATGGCTCGTAGTAATTTTTCTTCCGGTGTTAACTGGGTTTCACCTTTTGGCGTCACCTTACCAACCAGAATATCACCGCCTTTAACTTCGGCACCGATATAAACAATACCGGACTCATCCAGTTTTGCTAAAGCAGATTCACCCACATTAGGTATATCTGAGGTAATTTCTTCAGAACCCAGCTTGGTGTCCCGGGCAATACAGGTCAGCTCTTCAATATGAATCGTGGTAAAACGGTCTTCGTCCACCATTCTTTCTGAAACCAGAATGGAATCCTCAAAGTTGTATCCATTCCAGGGCATAAAGGCAATCATCATATTCTGACCCAGAGCCAGTTCACCCAGGTCTGTTGACGGACCATCTGCAATCACATCGCCGCGGGCAATAATATTACCTTCTTTCACCAGTGGACGCTGATTAATACAGGTGTTCTGATTAGAACGGGTGTATTTGGTCAGATTATAGATATCAACACCGGATTCACCGGGTAAGGTTTCAGCATCGTTGACACGAATAACAATACGTGAGGCATCGACTTTATCAATCAGGCCGCCACGTTTAGCAACCGTTGCCACACCAGAGTCTTTGGCAACAGTACGCTCCATACCGGTACCCACCAGAGGCTTGTCAGCTTTCAGCGTAGGCACAGCCTGGCGCTGCATGTTAGAACCCATTAAGGCACGGTTAGCATCATCGTGCTCCAGGAACGGGATCATGGAAGCGGCCACTGAGACAATCTGCCGGGGTGAAACGTCCATATAATTTATTTTTTCAGGCGGCTGAGTACCAAATTCATTCAGATGACGACAGTTAACCAGAGTATCCGTCAGTTTGCCATTTTCATCAATCGTGGCATTCGCCTGTGCAATCACATACTGGGATTCATCAATAGCGGACAGATAGTCCACTTCATCGGTCACATGAGCATCAACAATCTTACGATAAGGTGACTCAAGGAAACCATAATCATTGGTGCGGGCATAGACGGACAGTGAGTTGATCAGACCAATATTTGGACCTTCAGGGGTCTCAATTGGGCAGACACGACCATAGTGAGTCGGATGCACGTCACGCACCTCAAAACCGGCACGTTCACGGGTCAGACCACCAGGGCCTAAAGCAGAAACACGGCGTTTATGAGTAATTTCAGATAACGGGTTATTCTGATCCATAAACTGGGACAGCTGACTGGAACCAAAGAATTCCTTAATCGCTGCGGAAACCGGCTTGGCGTTAATCAGTTCCTGCGGCATCAGATTATCAGCTTCAGCCAGAGTCAGACGTTCTTTAACAGCACGTTCCACCCGAACCAGACCTACGCGGAACTGATTCTCAGCCATTTCCCCGACACTACGTACACGACGATTACCCAGGTGATCGATGTCATCAACAATACCCTTACCGTTTTTAATATCCAGCAAGGTCCTGATAACGGCAATAATATCTTCGTTAGACAGAGTGCCTGCACCGGTCAGATCTTCGCGACCAATACGCCGGTTAAACTTCATACGACCCACTGCAGACAGATCATAACGCTCTTCGGTAAAGAACAGGTTATTAAATAATGCTTCAGCAGCTTCTTTAGTTGGCGGCTCGCCCGGACGCATCATACGGTAGATTTCAACCTGAGCCTCCAGTTGTGTACTTGAACTGTCAATACGCAGAGTTTCAGAAATATAAGGACCGGCATCCAGTTCGTTAGTGTACAAAGTCTGAATTTCAGTCACACCGGCAGTAATCAGTTTGTCTAATAATTCTTCTGTGATCTCATCATTGGCATTAGCGATGATTTCGCCGCTGTCTGCATCAATGATATTTTTTGCCAGAGCTTTGCCATGCAGCAATTCCAGTGGCATATCAATGTACTTCATTTTGGTTTTTTCAATCTGACGTACATGGCGAGCAGTAATACGTCGACCAGATTCTACAATAACATTGCCCTTGTTATCTTTTATGTCAAAGCCATAGGTTTCACCACGCATTCTGTCAGAAACCAGTTTAAGCTCGGCTTTTTCTGCACTGATCCGGAAGTCATCAAAATCAAAAAACATTGCCAGCATCTGTTCGCTGTCGTAACCCAGGGAACGCAGCAGAATAGTTGCGGGTAATTTACGACGACGGTCAATACGGACAAACACATTGTCCTTAGGATCAAATTCAAAGTCCAGCCAGGAACCACGGTAAGGAATAACCCGGGCATTAAACAGCAATTTACCAGATGAATGAGTCTTACCCTTATCATGATCGAAGAAAACACCAGGACTTCTATGTAACTGGGAAACGATAACCCGTTCTGTACCATTAATAATAAAAGTACCGGTTTCAGTCATTAAAGGCACTTCGCCCATAAAGACTTCCTGTTCACGGATATCTTTTACTTTCTTCTTGGCACCAGAGTCTCTGTCATAGATAACCAGACGCAGTTTAACTCTCAGAGGTGCAGAAAAAGTCACACCACGGGTACGACATTCTCTTTCATCAAAAGCAGGCTTGCCCAGACGGTAGCTGATAAACTCCAGACTGGCGCTGCCATTGAAGCTGACAATTGGAAATACGGATTTAAAAGCACCTTCAAGACCAATTTCTCTGCGTCCATCAGGGTTGGTTTCAGATTGTAGGAAGTTACGGAATGAATCGAGTTGTATTGCCAGTAAGTAAGGTACTTCCATTACCGCTTTTGAGGTACCAAAATCCTTACGAATACGTTTTTTTTCTGTAAATGAATAGGCCATTTATTTTCCCGAGCAGTCTCTGTAAAAAATGGTAGGCTGCATGCAGCCAGTATTAACATCAAGAGGGCTAAATCAAGTTGACCCTTTGAGTTATCTCAAGTATTTACCCTGTGCTTAGCTCTGCTTAAAAAGAACCGCGCAAGATATATACTTGAAATATGTCTATTTTAGAAACGGAAAAAGGCCGGTGGTCTAAACCACCGGCCAATTTCGTATTTATCGCCCCAGATTGTGATACAGCCTGCAATGCTGTGAGCGATAAAAATGCTCTGTCTTACTTAAGTTCGACAGAAGCACCCGCTTCTTCAAGTTGCTTCTTAATGTCTTCAGCTTCAGCCTTATCAACACCTTCTTTAACAGGTGCAGGTGCGCCGTCAACAACGCCCTTAGCTTCTTTAAGGCCCAGACCTGTGATAGCACGAACGGCTTTAATGACATTGACTTTCTTATCGCCAACAGCAGTCAGGATAACATCAAATTCAGTTTGTTCTTCAGCACCACCAGCAGCGTCACCACCAGCAGCAGGAGCAGCAGCTACTGCAACAGCAGCAGTTACACCAAATTTTTCTTCCATTGCTTCAACCAGTTCAACAACTTCCATTACAGACATATTAGCAATTGCTTCTAACATTTCGTCTTTAGTTACAGCCATTTTTAACTCCAGATATTTTTTGATTATTCAGTCGTTGATTATTAGCTAATCGTCACTGTATAACCGATTGGTTTACCATAAATACTTTCTATACATTAAATCGTATTTCGTTTTGCTCAGCTACCAGCTTAACCCGCTTCTTTCTGATCGCGAACAGCCGCGATAGTCCGAACCAGTTTAGTGTGTGGCTCTGCCAGAGTACGAACGAATTTCGAAATTGGTGCTTTCATTACAGACATCAACATGCCAATTGCCTGATCTTTAGTAGGCATTTTAGCTAATGTTTTAACATCACCTGGAGTCATTAATTTACCGCCAATAGAGACGATTTTCACTTCCAGTTTGTCGTTATCTTTCATGAAATCAACAATAACCCGACCTGCAGCGCCTGGATCTTCTTCTGAAAAAGCAAGAACCAGAGAGCCGGTCAGCTCATCTTGAATACATTCGAAATCTGTTCCCTCAACAGCACGTCTTGCCAGAGTATTTTTAACCACCCTAAGATAAACGCCGTCCGCACGTGCTTTAGTGCGTAATTCGTTCATTTCATTGGCATCAATACCCTGATAGTCTGCGCCTACGACAGAGTGTGCTTCAGCGGCAACTGCAGCTACTTCAGCAACAATCGCTTTTTTACCTTCAATAGATAAAGCCACTTAGTACTCACCTCTCGTTTATGAATCATCAGATAAACATCTAATAATCCGTTGCAGGATAAGAATTCCCCTAAAATAAAATTCAGGTTTATTCTTAATTTTACAGATTGTTATTTATTGCTACCGATTGACAGTATTAACAAATAACTTAACGATGATTGTTTAGCATCCGAAGAGCTTAATTTTTCACCGTCTGCGCAGGCTGGCTACCCTTTTAAATAAAGGGTTCTATTAAGAAAACACACTTAAAAAAATGGCTTTCACCTGCGGTCTTTGACGTTTACCATAAGCTCCTGAAATGCTAGTACTTAATGGTAAACCAAAGTTCTTTTTTCCCGCTCCGGAGGGAGAGGGAATACAATGTTACTTAGCAGTCGCAATACTGCCCTGTTCAATGACCAGACCTGGACCATGTGTAGTCGAGATACTGATCTTCTTCAGATAAATACCTTTAGCTGAAGAAGGTTTAGCTTTTTGCAGATCCGCCAGCAGTGCTTCCAGGTTACCCTGTAAAGCTGGAGCATCAAAACTCACCTTCCCAATGGAACAATGGATAATTCCACCCTTGTCAGTACGAAAACGCACCTGACCCGCTTTAGCATTGTTGACGGCGGTCACCACATCAGGTGTTACAGTACCGACTTTAGGGTTAGGCATTAAACCGCGAGGCCCCAGAATCTGACCTAACTGACCCACAACCCGCATAGCGTCAGGTGTGGCAATAACCACATCAAAGTTCAGGTCACCACCTTTAATTTGCGCAGCCAGATCTTCAAAACCAACCACATCCGCACCAGCTTCTTTTGCCTTGTCTGCATTTTCGCCCTGAGCAAATACTGCAACTCGTACATCTTTACCGGTACCATTAGGCAGCACACAGGCTCCACGAACATTCTGATCAGATTTACGTGGGTCAACACCCAGGTTTACGCTGATATCAACTGATTCTTCAAATTTAGAACCAGGCAGTGTTTTCAGTAATTCTACAGCTTCGTCAAAACCATATAACTTACCGGGTTCAACTTTTTCCTGAATAACTTTTTGTCTTTTAGTTAACTTGGCCATGTTTACTTCACTCCCTCAGTATTTAGTCCCATACTTCTTGCAGTACCTGCAATAGTACGTACCGCTGCATCCATATCGGCAGCAGAGAGATCAGGCATTTTAATGGTCGCAATTTCTTCTAATTGCTCACGGTTAACGGTACCCACCTTATCACGGTTAGGCACACCGGAACCTTTAGGAATACCTGCGGCTTTCTTTAACAGTACCGCTGCAGGCGGTGTTTTGGTAATGAAGGTAAAACTACGATCATTATAAACAGTAATAACAACTGGAACGGGCATACCTTTTTCAAGGCTGTCTGTTTTGGCATTAAATGCTTTACAGAATTCCATAATATTGACACCGTGCTGACCCAGTGCAGGACCAACCGGAGGACTAGGATTTGCAGAACCCGCAGGTACCTGCAGCTTGATATATGCTTCGATTTTTTTAGCCATAATTTCCTCGTTTGGGTAATAGCGCCTGTTCGATCAGGCTCCCCTGTTAATGCAGCCAGATATTATACCCGACAAACAACAATACCGCTACAGTTTTTTAACTGTAGCGGTATATTAGAATATGATTTAAGCTTTTTCTACCTGGATAAATTGCAGATCAACCGGTGTAGAACGACCGAAGATGCTGACCGATACGCGCATTCTGCTCTTATCGTAATCCACTTCTTCAACCACACCATTAAAGTCGTTAAACGGACCATCAACAATTCTGACCAACTCACCTGCTTCAAACAATACTTTAGGTCTGGGTTTATCAGTACCTTCCTGAATTCGGTTAAGAATGGCATCCACTTCTTTGTCTGTAATAGGTGCCGGCTCGTCTTTTTTACCGCCGATAAAGCCCAGAACCCGTGGTGCGTCTTTGACCAGATGCCAGGTATCATCATTCATTTCCATCTGCACCAGTACATAACCCGGAAAAAATTTACGCTCACTTTTGCGTTTTTTGCCGCCACGCATTTCTACCACTTCTTCTGTTGGCACCAGGATTTCCCCAAAGGAAGACTCCATACCATAACGGGCAATGCGCTCTTCGAGGGAGCGCTTAACTGCTTTTTCATAGCCTGAAAAGGCCTGTACTACATACCAACGTAATGCCATTGAACTATCCCCCAGAGCTATCCCTGACCAGTCAACAATCGAACACCCCAACCAATGAACTGGTCAAAGGTCCAGAGAATAATACCCACAATTACAACCATAACACCGACGGTTAAAGTGGTGGTAGTGGTCTCTTTTTTACTGGGCCATACTACTTTTTTCATTTCAATAACTGAAGCGCGAACAAAGGCAATACTTGATGCCCCTTTTTCAGTTTTTGCTGAAATCAGGAATGCTATGACAACCGCTGCAAATACGCCCAGCACCCGATAGAGTAGTGAAATTTCTTCCTGTGTATAATACACAAAAAACGATGCTGCAATGATAGCCACTGCAATGATTAGTTTTATTTTATCTGCCATTAATATGTCTTAATGATTTTTGAGAAACAATAATTTACATCTCTCTGTAAAAGAAAAAAGCACAATTCTGTTTTTAGAGCCCTGAACAAATATTAAATACCGAGCAAAAAAAGAGTTGTGCTGCTTTCCAAATGTGGCAGGCCAGGAGGGAATCGAACCCCCAACCCCCGGTTTTGGAGACCGGTGCTCTGCCAATTGAGCTACTAGCCTAGATGTTGAATAGTGTCATATGACTTAAGGTTTTATTCAGGAAACCTTTGTTTCCCCCCCTTCCTGAGAAGAGAGGAATGAACAACTACTTATTACTCGATGATTTTAGCAACCACACCAGCACCTACCGTACGACCGCCTTCACGAATCGCAAAACGTAAGCCGTCTTCCATGGCGATGGGAGCTATCAGAGTCACGACCATCTGGACATTATCACCCGGCATAACCATTTCTACGCCTTCTGGTAATTCACAGGCACCTGTTACATCAGTTGTACGGAAGTAGAACTGTGGACGATAACCTTTGAAAAAGGGCGTATGACGACCACCTTCCTCTTTGCTCAGTACATAAACTTCTGCTTCGAAGATAGTATGTGGGGTGATTGAACCGGGCTTGGCCAGTACCTGACCTCGTTCTACTTCTTCACGCTTGACTCCACGCAGCAGAACACCGACATTATCACCCGCCTGACCCTGGTCTAGCAGCTTACGGAACATTTCTACACCCGTACAGGTAGTGGTCTGGGTTTCCTTGATACCGATAATTTCGATTTCTTCACCCACTTTGATAACGCCACGCTCAATACGACCAGTGACCACCGTACCACGACCTGAAATTGAGAATACGTCTTCTACCGGCATCAGGAAGTCACCGTCAATCGCACGCTCTGGCTCTGGAATGTATTCATCCATCGCATCAACCAGTTTGTAAATAGAAGGTACACCGATATCACTCTGGTCGCCTTCCAGCGCCTTCAGAGCAGAACCAATAATAATGGGGGTGTCGTCGCCTGGGAAGTCATAGCTATCCAGTAATTCACGGATTTCCATTTCTACCAGTTCTAATAACTCTTCGTCGTCTACCATATCAGCCTTGTTCATATAAACAAGAATGTAAGGGACACCAACCTGACGGGATAATAAGATGTGCTCACGAGTTTGCGGCATAGGGCCGTCTGCAGCACTAACAACCAGAATCGCGCCGTCCATCTGGGCAGCACCGGTGATCATGTTTTTAACATAGTCAGCGTGTCCGGGGCAGTCTAC
>JALSUJ010000286.1 GCA_027071355.1 Gammaproteobacteria bacterium
ATAATAAACAGCTTTTTCATGATTCTATTCCATTTTTAAAATAATATTCCCCCGGATTTAAGTTATATTTTCTCAGAATTCAGGGGAAAAAAACGGAAGTAACAGACAATTTATGCGCTACAACTCCCTTTTTTATTACTTAATAATATGAATATCTTCGGCCTGTGGACCTTTATCACCCTGAGTGACCACAAACTCTACGCTCTGACCTTCATGTAAAGAACGATAGCCGCTACCCTTGATGGAGCGAAAATGGACAAAAATATCTTCACCGGAGGCGCGGGTAATAAAACCATAGCCTTTATTGCTATCAAACCATTTGACAGTTCCGGATTCGTGGCCGGCAGAAGTTTTAGAAGCTGATTTCTGGGGGGCGGGTGTTTTTTTACTGCGGGCTGTAGAACTGCGGGTGGTAGAAGTAATACTTTGTGCCAGTAAGATTAACACACCGCTCAGCATGCTGCTGATAAAGTAATTAATAAAAGAACGTATGGAAATAGCCTCTTCAAGAGACAGAGCCAGCAGTGCTGCAACCAGGGCAGCAAAAATTATGATCATTATATTTTTGGTATTAAACATGTAAAAACTCATATTGAATAGTCATTTAAAAATATGTAACTCAGTATAATTTGAAATACATTAGATACGGTAATTTATTCTGATATAGTTACATCTGGATTTAACAGGCTCTTAAAACGAGCATAATTTTTCATTATCCAGAGTTCAGGGAAAATTATCAAGTAGGGTAGGTTGGCTATTCTAGCTTAACTAATCTGACCGGTAGTATAAAACCATTGGTCGTTTATTTTTACAAACCGGGATTTCTCTTCCAGCCGGAAGGCTTTACCGTTTATTTTATATCGGGCAATAAAATGTACCTCACCACGATCATCTTCTTTAAGTCCCATATGCGTTGATTTTATTTTCAGGCCAAGCCACTGGCCGGGTGAGTTTTCAGGAGGCATATTTTCAAAAATAAGGTTCTCGGGGCGATGCTCCGGGTGCCAGGTGTTTAACAGGTAATGGCTATTATGCAGAACATAGGCGCAATAACGTGAACGCATTAACTGTTCTGCAGTTTCGGGCAGAATTGCGCTATTGCTGTTTAGAAAAGGTGCACAGCACTGACTAAAAACCAGTCCTGACTGGCAGGGACAGCTATTATTCTTTGCGGCTTTTTTTGCCATCAGGGCAGCACAGATTCATTATTGAATAAAGCATTAATGCTTTCACGCTCGCGAACCAGATAATGCAGCTCTTTATCGACCATAACTTCTGCTGCACGGGGACGGGAATTGTAATTGGAGCTCATAGTAAAGCCATAGGCACCGCAGGAGCGAATGGCTAACAGGTCATTCGCCTTTATCGTCAGCATACGATCTTTACCCAGAAAATCCCCGGTTTCACAGATTGGGCCAACAATGTCATAGCGCTGTGATTCAGTATCTGCCGCGGATTCGTTAACTGGAATAATATTTTGCCAGGACTGGTACAGTGCCGGGCGCATTAAATCATTCATTGCGGCATCCACTATGGCAAAGTTTTTAGCTTCTGGATCGTCGGTTAATTTTAAAAATTCTACCCGAGTGATTAAAATACCAGCATTGCCTGCAATCGCACGACCCGGTTCCAGAATAAGCTTAAGTTTGCGGCCAGATAACACGGCTTTAATTGCCTGTGTATATTCTGCAGGAGAAGGGGGTGTTTCATTATTGTAAGGGATACCCAGGCCACCACCCAGATCCAGGTGGTGTAGTTTAATGTCGATTTTACGTAACTCATCCACCAGAACAAGGACTCGTTTTAAGGCATCAATAAAAGGCTCAATATCCAGTAATTGTGAACCGATATGACAATCTACACCAATAATACGCAGATTTTTCTGTTGTGCAATATGCTGGTAAACAGTTAGTGCTTGTTCGATAGGAATTCCAAATTTATTGGATTTTAAGCCAGTAGAAATATAAGGGTGAGTATTGGCATCCACATCCGGATTGACCCGTACTGACACAGGAGCCATAAGACCCATTTCTTCAGCCACACTGTTAATACGCTCGATTTCCGCTTCAGATTCCAGATTGAAACAGTGAATGCCTACTTCCAGGGCACGTTGAATTTCGTCCTTTCGTTTACCGACACCGGAAAAAACGATTTTATCAGGGCTTCCGCCTGCTACCAGCACCCGTTCCAGTTCCCCTACAGAAACTATATCAAAGCCACTGCCCATCCGCGCCAGAAGATTTAATACTCCCAGATTGGAATTGGCTTTAACAGCGTAACAAATCAGATGGTCACGGTCAGCCAGTGCCTGATCAAATGCCCGCCAGTGGCGTTCCAGCGTAGCGCGTGAATAAATATACAAAGGAGTGCCATAACGTTGTGCCAGACTGGCCACATCGTTATCCTCAGCCATCAGATGGCCGTCCTGATAGTTAAAATAATCCATGGCTGTTCTTTATTTAGTCGGTTGTGAAGAGATACTTTCTTTAGGCAGGTATAATGGCCCTTTCTGACCACAGGCTGTCAGCATACTGCCGATACCAAGAACCGTAATTATTAAATAAAGTGCAAGCTCTGCACGACACCATTTCATTGTATCACCTGTTGTTTATCTGCTTGAAACCGTCATTATACAGTAAATTAAAGCGGGTTTAACCTAATAAAAACAGCTTTCATGATGGATGTGTGATATATAATGTCTAAAGATAGAAAAGCAGTCATTATAATCCTAAATAAATCAGTTATTGTGAAATTAAAGTCTTATATTTTTCGCTGGGTAACTTTGGCCACCTTGCTTCCTGCCACCGCACTGGGTCTGTTTGCTACCTACTATGTGCAGAACCTTTACCATGAGGATGCGGAAAAAGATATTTTACGTTCTCTGGAAAATTTATCCGGGGAGATCACCCGTACCTTACAGACCGAACAGAAGCTGATTGTAAAGCTGACAGAATCCAGAGCCATAAAACAGTTTTTACCCGTGCTCAAAGCAGCAAAGCAGGCTAAACGCCATCCTCAGTATGATTCTAAACTTTATACTTTAAGCCAGTTTTTACAGCAGTACCAATCTGTTATCTCAATGTTTGATACCTTTCGCATACTGGATATGCGGGGCAATACCCTGCTAAAAGTACGTTCCGGACATGAAAGCATTACCAGTTATGAAGGTTTTGATCCTTATCCTATTATGGACAAGGAAATTATAATGCCGGAATATAGCAAACAGCTGTCAGAACTGCCGGTTAATAATGTCAGCTTTATGGAATTACCCCAGACTCGTGATGAAATGGGCCTGGAAAACAATATTGTGATCCCGGATGGTATTGTTCCGCTGCTTTATAATGGTCAGCGGGTGGGTTATCTGGCGGTGACCATCAGCGGTACTAATATTGATCAATTACTGGAGCTGGCAGCCCGGCTTTATAATGGTCAATTGTTGATAGCAGAAATTGATGAAGAAAACGGAGTGCGCAATGGGCAGATCCTGTATGATGATAAAACCCTGCTGCGTTTTGCCCATCTGAAATCAACTATTGAAAATATTCAGATGATTGAAGATGGCCGGTTATGGAATGCTTTTTTAGAATCACCCTTTGGCTCAGTAGCGAATAACAACGATAAGTCGCATTATTATTATATTGAATATTTCCCCTACCCGGATTCGTTAACGTCCTGGATAATTGCCAGTGAGGTTTATGATGAAGCCTATACCAAGCCCTTTGAAAGAATTCGTGCCGGGATCTGGATACTGGCCAGTATTGCTGCTTTCAGCAGTCTGTTTCTGGCTCACTTTGCGTCCAGGGCTATTTCCACCCCGATAATGCACCTGGCAAAAAATCTGAAAAGTTATGCGGATGGTAATAAGCCTGAACCGGTAAAAAGTGCTATTGATGAAATGCAGCAATTATCAGAATCATTTATGTATATGGCACAGAAACTGAAACAGGAACAGCAGGAACGCCAGAAAGCAGAAAAAATGATGATCCAGAATGCAAAACTGGCCAGTCTGGGACAGATGGCAGCAGGCATTGGACATGAAATAAATAATCCACTTAATAATATTCGTTCTCTATCTAGACTGATTAAACGGGATCTGGGTAACTGTGTGGAAGATCAATCCGAAAAATATTTAACCAATATGCGTGAAGATATTAGTTCACTGGATGAGGAGGTGATTCGTGCATCAGAGATCGTTCAGGGGGTATTGAGTTTTGCCAGACAGATCCCGGAAAAAGAGTTTACTGTAATTAATATGGCCGATTTGCTGAAAAATACCGAAGCCCTGGTAAAACAGGAAGCCCGGCGTGCTCAGGTTGAGCTGCATGGTATAGCTGCCCTTGAAGCCGATGAATCTGTTATGATTATGGGTGATCCGGGTAAATTACAGCAGGCATTGGTTAATGTTTTATTAAATGCAATTCAGGCCAGTGCCGTTTCGAAGCATAGTCCGAGACAGATTGAACTGAGCTTAAATGCTGATAAACAGACCCTGCTGCTAGGGATCCGTGACTATGGCCCCGGAATTGATGAAGCGGTGATGGGAAAGATTTTTGATCCGTTTTTTACAACCAAAAGCGTAGGCAAAGGCACCGGCCTGGGCTTATCTATTGCCCTGGGAATTATCCAGAACCATAAAGGCGAATTAAGTATTGAAAATGCCCGCGGTGGAGGGGCAATCGTGAGTATTAGGTTGAGAAGAGCAGCGTTAAGCGCTAAGCGTTAAGAAAGAGCTAGAGGCAGATCAAAAGATGAGAGAAAATACGTTGACACAAGAAATGAGTGGTTTTAATCTTTTGCTTAACGCTTAACGCTTAACGCTTAACGCTTAACGCTTAACGCTAAAAAAACTATAAAAATGAAACAAAAATTAATATTAATTGATGATGAGCCTAAAGCCGGGCGCTTGATGGAGCGTTATCTTGAAGATGCGTATGAGTGTCATATTTTTCAGGATCCGTTGCTGGCTATGGACTATTTTAACCAGTATGGCGCTGATCTGGTGATTACTGATATGCAGATGCCCAATTTGACGGGGGCGGAAGTTCTGGCGCAGATCAGGGCGCGGGATAAGCAGATCCCGGTGATTGTAATAACTGCTTATTCCAATGTTGATAATGCTATTGAAGTGCTGCGGCTCGGAGCTACGGACTTTGTTAAAAAACCCTTTGATATTGAAGAACTGAAAATCATTATTGACAAGGCTTTGAATGTTTCCCGGATCAAGGCTGAAAACCAGCGTTTAAAACAACGTCTTAAGGCTCAGCAGGATCAGGATGAGCGTTATAAGATGATTGGGACTGGCGGTAATATGCAGAAAGTATATGATATTATCGCTAAAATCGCCGATATACGCTGTAACGTCATTATTGAAGGTGAATCGGGAACCGGTAAGGAACTGGTGGCGCGAGCTATTCATTTTCAGAGCAAATCGGCACAAAACCCCTTTATTGTTATTGACTGCGGAGCTTTAACTGACAGCTTATTACAAAGTGAATTATTCGGCTATGAAAAAGGCGCTTTTACCGGTGCCAATAAACAGAAAAAAGGTTTGCTGGAAACGGCATCAGGCGGTACTTTGTTTCTGGATGAAATCTGTAATATTTCTGATAATATGCAGACTAAGCTTTTACGCGTGGTGCAGGAACAGCAGATCACCCGGGTGGGTGGTCTGGAAGCCATTGATATAGATGTCCGCTTTGTAGTAGCCACCAATCAACCCATGGATAAAATGGTGCAGGAAGGCCGTTTCCGGCATGATCTATATCATCGTCTCAATGTGATCAATATTCAGGTGCCGCCGCTGCGTTCCAGGCTGGAAGATATCCCCTTATTAACCGAGGCTCTGGTGCAGCGTTTTGCCAATAAATATCATCGAAATATTAAAGGTTTTGATCCTCAGTCCAGTCAGTTATTAATGACTTACCACTGGCCAGGTAATGTGCGGGAATTAAGTAATATTATTGAACGAGCGGTGGCGTTATCAGACAGTGAAATGCTGCATCTGGAAGAGATTCCTGTTTCAGTCAGTGCTCCGGGTCAGAGTTGCAGTGATCAGATAGATGTAGATCAACCCACTCTGTCGGAACTGGAAAAGCGTTATATCCTGAAATTACTTAATGCCAATAATGACAACAGGGAACAAACTGCTGCCATTCTGGGGATTAATAAATCCACCTTATGGCGTAAGCTAAAAGATTATCAGGTGTAAGCAGGGATATTAACAATAGTGCATTTAAGTCCATTTCATATAGATACCTCCCAGGTTGAAAGGCTCACCTCCGGGCAAATGGAAACAGTCAGGCAGCGGGTTGCCCAGAATTTTGGTGCCCGAGCTGAATATTCGCCTCTGGTGTATGTCATGCTGCTCTGCACTCTGTATATCGGGCTGCCTGAAGCGCGGGTTTATATCCAGAACTACTGGGTATTGGTGTCGGCATTATTTCTGGTCAGTTTTGTGCGCGTCAGTCTGGCCAGAAAACTGTCCACTGCCAATGAACAAAGTTATAAAATCTATTTACAAAGTTATTATCTGCTGACTCTTTCTAGCAGTTTGTTATGGGGGGTGATAACAGCCCAGATGATCTGGATGGATAAAATGGAAGGTCTCAGCTATCTGTTGCTGGTTATTTCTACGGCTACAACGGCGGGAGCACAGGCCACCCTGGCCTCTTATTATAAGGTGGTGGTACAGTTTATTGCATTGAAATGGCTGCCTATTTTTATCGTATTTATTGCACTGGGGCTCGCTGACGTACAGTATGCTTTTCTGTTTCTGGCCATGGCTCTGTTTCTGCTGGTTTTTGTGGTATTTCAGTCTCGTCGGATCTCCGTTGATTTTCAGACCAGCGTTATCCAGCAGGTGCAGCTTGAGGGGCGTACTAATGAGCTGTATCAGGCCCTGCAAACTATTGAACAGCAACAGAAAGAAGTGCGCCAGCATAGAGATCATTTACAGGATCTGGTGGATGAAAAAACAGCGGACCTGAATAAGGCAAGGATACGTGCGGAAGAAGCTGATACTGCTAAAAGTGAATTTCTGGCCAATATGTCTCATGAATTAAGAACCCCTCTACATTCTATCCTGAGTTTCAGTCAGTTTGGTATGGAACGCCTGGGCAAGGTAGACAATGGCAAAATCCGTGGTTATCTGGAAAAAATTCATTACTCCGGGGAAATTCAGTTAAGTCTGGTTAATGATCTGCTGGATCTGGCTCGCCTGGAATCCAGTACAGAGATGCTGGTTTTTAAAGGCTACAATTTATATCAGCTGATTAAAAACGTGGTGGCAGAAGTAAGCAGTTTATATGAGGATAAGAATATCAGAGTCAGTGTAATTTCTGCACAGGAGGAGCTGGATATTTTCTGTGACAACACCAAAATAATGCAGCTGGTAAGAAATCTACTAAGTAATGCCATTAAGTTTTCTCCACAGGGTTCTGAAATCACCATTATTTGTGAAAAAAATGGTGAATGGATAAGAATGATTATGCAGGATCAGGGCCCAGGTGTTCCTGATGAGGAAAAAGAGCTTATTTTTGACAAGTTTAATCAATCCAGCCGGACCCGGACTGGAGCCGGTGGTACCGGGCTTGGGCTGGCTATCTGCTCACAAATAATTCAGCTTCATAATGGTAAAATATGGGTGGAAGATGGACCACAGCAGGGCGCTGAATTTAAAGTATTATTACCTGTCAAAGCCAGTACCGTTTAACCTTGTATCTCCAGCACTCTGATCATTCTTGCTACGCTTCAACTGATTTGTTTATTAAAGATTGCAATTTGCATACGTTATTTGCAATATGCCTTTCCTTTTTAAAGGTTTTTTTTTAAGTCTGTTTTTATATAGTTGAATATAAAGTGTTTTTGTTGTTTGGCATAGAGGGTGCATGGTTACTGATATAGTATTATTACCACTATGTAAAATAATAAACAACCAACAAAGGAAGGAATAAGAGATGCAACGTAGACATTTCCTGAAAAACACAATGGCCACCGGTGCTATTGCTCTGGCTGCTTCAAGTGGTCTGTTAGTTCCCGGTCAGGTTTTAGCGGCATGGAACAAAAAAGCATTTGATGCAAAAGATGTACAGTCTGCTTTAAAAGCGGCTGTTGGTACAGAATTAACTGAAGCCAGTGATAAAATTCATATCAAAGCACCTCAGATTGCAGAAAATGGTGCCGTTGTACCTATTACTATCAGTTCTACTTTAAGCAATGTTAAGTCTATTACTATTATTTCTGAGAAGAACAGCACTCCTCTGGTTGCCAAGTTTGATCTTAAAGGTAAGACTGAAGCGTATATTTCCACTCGTATTAAGATGGGTAAAACTTCCAATATTATCGCTGTATGCGAATCTGGTGGTAAGTACTACAGCGCCAGAAAAGAAGTTAAAGTTACTATCGGTGGTTGCGGCGGTTAATTAATAAGCTCTAGCTCTATACTCACTCTAGAACGACTTGATACTTGATATAACGAATGTTTAGAGTACGCCGGGTCAGAATTTTAACCAGGTGTACAAGCAAATACCAACAGGAAAAGAATAATGGCTAAAAGCTCAATTAAAATTCGCGCAAAAGCGAAAAATGGCGTGGTTACAGTTAAAACACTGATCAGTCATAAAATGGAAACCGGTTTACGTAAAGACAAGAAAACAGGAAAAATTATTCCTGCTCACTTTATTGAAAACGTAGTTTGTGAACACAATGGTGTAATCGTACTGGATGCCGAATGGGGTGTGGCTATTTCTAAAAACCCATACCTGTCTTTTAAATTTGGTGGTGGTAAAGCCGGTGATAAGGTCAAGCTGACCTGGAAAGATAACACAGGTAAGAGTGATTCACTGGAAACTAAAGTTAAGTAATTCTTGTTAAGAAAGAATTAACGAAGGTTTCAAACAAATTTACCAACGAACGATAATCCCCCCCCATCATGAGTTGGTAATGCCGGGCGCAACAGGATAAAACCTGCTGCGCTCTTTTTATTTATATTTTTTCCAGATTCCGCCAGCGTTTCCAGGCGGCTCTTAATATGCCAGCTTTTTCTGTATCACCCTGTTTTTCTAATGCATCGGCTTCTTCAATCCAGCTCAATGGGGTTTCAATATCCACTACATATTCTTCCACAAGTTGAAATAATTTTTCTTCGGTAGCGGCATTGTTAATGTTATCTAGAAGGGACATGATTTCTCCTTTTCTTCTGCTAGAAGTGATATCAGGATTAAATATTCTGTAAGTTTAATCATAACACTGTATTGGAC
>JALSUJ010000287.1 GCA_027071355.1 Gammaproteobacteria bacterium
GGATAAAGGCGCCATTGTTGAACAGACACAGCACTTCTATTCAGAAAAACAGGCGGTATGGGGCATTATGGCCCGTAATCAGGAACAGAATTTTGCCCTCAATCTGTTAATGGATCCGGAAATTGATTTTGTCTCTCTGGTCGGTCAGGCTGGTACTGGTAAGACTCTGCTGGCACTGGCAGCAGGGCTGACACAGGTTCTGGATGAAAAAATTTATAATGAAATTATTATGACCCGGGTGACCATATCTGTAGGTGAAGATATCGGCTTTTTACCCGGTACCGAAGAAGAAAAAATGGCACCCTGGATGGGCGCGTTAATGGACAATCTGGAAGTCCTGACCATGAGCGAAGAAGGCGGTGAATGGGGTAAACAGGTCACTGGAGACTTACTGGCTAACCGCATCAAAATCCGTTCTTTAAATTTTATGCGCGGCCGAACTTTTTTAAATCGTTATATCATTCTTGATGAAGCTCAGAATCTGACCTCCAAACAGATGAAAACCCTGATCACCCGTGCTGGTCCCGGTACCAAGATCGTCTGTCTGGGCAATATTGCCCAGATTGACACTCCTTATCTGACTGAAACCACCTCAGGACTCACCTATGTGGTAGATCGTTTCCGCAAATGGGATCATAGCGGTCATGTTACTTTAAGGCGCGGAGAACGCTCCCGTCTGGCTGATTTTGCATCGGATGTGCTGTAAAGCGTTCAGCGTTCAGCGTTCAGCGTTCAATTAGTCTTGTAATGGGTTTATTGGCATCTTAGAGATAAATTTCAAAATATTGGTAAATAGTTACAGGCCACTGTTATTTGTATTCATAATTCCAAGCACTGCCAAATTCTGTGTCACCTGTTGTAAATTTATCTCCAGTTTTCCTAATGGTGCATCCATGGACATACGCACCGGCAGCTTGTGCTGATCCTGACTGATCCAGACATAAAAGAAATCATCCGGTTTATCTTTGGTGTTTATGCGGTATTTAAGCGCCTGATATTCTTTGCCTGATACTTTTATCTTTTCCATGCCCTGCTGACGGATCTGATAAAGATAAATATCATCCGCAATAATAATAGCCAGTTCATCCTGCTTTATTTCCTTCGGCAGAGTTCTCAGATGATAAATCAATGACAGAGGATCCAGGATCTGAGAATAACGGATGTTATCTCCGGCTTCATCAAAAATAAAATAGCTCAGATTATTATCTAATAACGGGTATTGTTTTAAAAAATCTGGGATCTCCTGTGCACCATCCGCTTCCCAGACATCCTGACGGTCCAGATTAAAAAGTCCGGAACTTACCGTTTCCTTCTCTCGTTTTTTATAAAGCAGGGTTTTTTTATGTACCCAGTCAAGATATAACACATCATGGCTCTGGCTTTTACCCTGATCTGTTTCTTCTACCTGCAGGGTTTTCTTCAGATCATTATCCAGGGTAGTCGTATAAGTGTATCGCACCGGCTGAATAAGCTCGGCCTTAGTATAGTTTTCTGTACTTAGAGACAATACAAACTGATGCCCGTGCTGCTTATCCAGAGTACTCTGATTGGGTACAAAGGTCGTTGTGGCATCAGCAATATCCGCCCAGATCATTGTGGTCAGTATGCCCCGATAACTTAATTTATAATGCAGGGTTTCACCGGGAGGAAAAGGCAGAGCTGTGCTGGCAGATACCAGTACCGGACAGAGCAGCAGCCATAAGGCAAAAATGTGACTATTATTGATCATAAGTGTAAGTTGAAAATAAGCTATCCGGTATTTCCTGCAAGCTGTCAGCAGGCAGAATTCACTGATGCCTTGTCAGTATCCGCGGGTACAGACGGCCAGGCTCGAATCACTGAATTCACCAGTGTGCCCAGAGGTATGGCAAAAAATACCCCCCAGAATCCCCATAAACCACCAAAAAACAAAATGGCTACAATAATTGCCACCGGATGAATATTCACCACCTCAGAAAATAACAGAGGTACAATCACATTACCATCCAGAGACTGAATAATACCGTAAGCCAGCATCAGCCAGGCAAAATCAGTAGTCCAGCCCCATTGAAAGAAGGCAATTAAGGCCACTGGTATCGTCACTACCGTAGCACCAATATAAGGAACGACTACAGATAAACCCACCAGCAGGGAGATTAACAGCGAATATTTTAAACCCAATATTGAAAAGGTAATATAGCAAATCACCGAGACAATGGTAATTTCCCAGAATTTACCCCGCACATAATTACCAATCTGCTGATCCATTTCCTCCCAGACCTTGGTAGAAAGCTGGGTATCATCCGGGAAAAAACCCAGAAACCAGCCGATAATTTTTTCCTTGTCCTTTAAAAAGAAAAACACCAGTAATGGCGCCAGGATCAGATAAATCATTATCGTAATACTGCTTTGAATGGAATTAAGAGATAATGTCAGTACATGCTTGCCTAAAGAGGTTACTTCCGACTGAATCATGGCAATTAATTCAGTCACATATTCTTCAGAAATATAATTATAATTTGATGGTAACTGCAATAATAACTGCCGGCCCTGTTCAATATATTTTGGAGTATCCTTAATTAAATCAGTGACCTGTTCCCATAATAAGGGCGTAATAATAAACAGGGTAATCATCAGAGCCGCCAGAAAGCCGACAAAAACCAGTATTACAGAATAAAACCGCTTATGTATCCAGCGATTAAAAAATACCACCAGACCTTCCAGCAGATAGGCAATGACAATGGCAGCAAAAACTGGTGCCAGAGTATCGTTAAACGCAATAACTACAGTAAACGCCATAATCAGAAATACCACCAGAAAAATAATCTGGGGATCAGAAAAATGGCGCTGGAACCATCGATTAAATAGTTCTAGCATATCTGTATTATCCGTACTGAACGTCTTTTTTTATTACTCATCATTGTCCATTTGAATTGTCCATTTGCCGTTGCTGACAAAATTCCTTATAGCGTATCTGAAACAGCGCTTCCAGCTCATCAATCACTTCTACTGCCGCACGTCCCTGAATAAGATGTTCCGTCATTAGTGCCGCTGTTTCATTTAACATGCTGTCTTTTTTAAGCATCGGAAAACTCGCCGACAAACGCTTAATAGCCGCTACCACTCGTTCTTCCTGAGGGCGGGGAATATCAACAGGCTCCTGGGCCACCTCAATAAAACGACCTTCTTTTTTTGCCTTAGCCAGCAAATAGTCAGCAAAAGACAACAGACTATTCCGATCATCCTTATCCAGATCAGTAAAAATATCGAGTAATTTTTTTTCGGTTTTATTCATGAAACAAGTCTTTAGTCTTTAGTCTTTAGTCTTTAGTCTTTAGTCTTTAGTCTTTAGTCTTTAGTCTTTAGTCTTTAGTCTTTAGTCTTTAGTCTTTAGTCTTTAGTCTGGCTAGTATATCATTTTTTGCCTGCTGTAAGATCGAGTCTCTGTCCAGGCTGTCTAAAATGCTACGTACTGCATTTTTAGCCCCACCTTCGCCCCAGGATTTACCCTGTTTAAGGTATTTTTGAGCCGCTTTACCCACTACCAGCGTACTATAATAAGCCACTGCGCCCTGTGCTGATGCCGTTAATACCGTAGACAGGCCGCCAGTACTCAGTTTCAGGGCGCTGGAAAGGACATGTATGCCCCAGATAGTTCCCAGTAATAACATCATCTGGCCGCCGATCGTGCGAATTAAAGCCCCAGCTTCCGATTTGGTCAGTGGCAGACCGTATATACGGGATAAATGCACTACCAGAGTCACATCAATCACTGCTGCAGACAGTAAATCGGCCACAGGTACCGGGTTAATTGCTACTGCCACCCCTTTTGATACACAATAAGTCTGGATCAGCTTATCGGCCAGATCTTTACGGATCAACATTATTCGCTCTGTCACCTGTTCCGAAAGTTCTCCCGCAAACAGGCTGGCATTAATAGCGGCCAGAGTTTTGCCCTGTGCTTTAACAATTGACCACAGGCGTTCCTTAAGTTCCCCGGTATCAGGAGGAAAGGATTTGCAGGTTTCGGTTTCGTTGCCCTGCTCATCCACCAGCAGATAGTATTTTTCAGTATTACGTGCTGTAGCACTGATCACATTGTGTGGCTCTACCAGCCCCTCAACCCGATTCCGGAGGGAATTTAACAAACTTTGTTTTTCTGCCTGAGTATAGCGGTCCGCCTTGTTCAGTACCAGAATCACCGGCCGGGATTCTGACACCACCTGTTTTAAAGCCTGATATTCGGTATCGGTCATATCACCATCGACAATAAACAGAATGATATCCGAACGGGCAGCAACTTCATGGGCCAGTTTTTCCCGGGCTTCACCCTCTATTTCATTAATACCGGGAGTATCAATAAAATAAATTCCTTCAGCCTCGTATTCCTGACAACTGGCAAAGGCTGCCTCTGTAGTTTCACCATGCAGGGGGCTGGTGGAGAATTTTGCCTGTCCAATCAGAGCATTCAGCAGGGATGATTTCCCAACACTCACTCGTCCTAGCACTGAAATATGAATATGCTCATGTTCTATTTTCTCCAGCATTTTTTCAACCTGCCGGAAGTCGCTTTGCAGTGCTTCGCGGACCGTTGCAGGGACCCGATGGTCATTGAGCAGGCGGCTGATGCTTTCTCTGGCAATACTCAGATGATCATCACCCGGATGACTATCCTGGCTATTGCTTTCAGTTACATCGGGGATGTTTTCATTATCAGACGAGTGCGGCAAAATTCGCTGCGACAGGCGATTAAGAGTCTTTACGGAGCCTGAGGACCAGTCTGATAAAATCTTTTGCGCGCGATTCAATATTTTCACTCAGTTGTTCCTTATACACATCACTGATCAATTGAGCGGATAACTCTCCGGTAACTTCCAGGGTTCGAGCCACTGATTTGCCCAGCGTATCAAAAATCATTCCATAGGCAACAGCATGCATTAAACCGCCACTGACGGTGCCCACACCAGGAAAAGCTTTTAAACCATTACCGGCAATAGCCAGCAGTAGCGGCAGGGTTTTATCCATACGCGATTGTATCAGTTCAAGTAGTTTATTGGCATCTATATCCGTTGCCGATACGCCATAGACTTTACACAATGCCTTGATCATCTGAATGCCCAGAAAGCCCTGCACCAGAATATCTGAACCCGGACTAATGGTTGCCAGCGAGGCCACAATAGCTTTTTTGGTATAACCATTAACCAGTCGCTGACACTGAGAATATTTAAAACGGGCATCAATATTATCCAGACGCTCATTCAGCATACTGGCAACCGCCTGTTCTCTCAAACTGGCTAGCTGTGTTGTGCCATAATCTTTAAGAGTACCAGTAATCTGTTCAATTAATGCCTCTATTTCCGGCTTTGCCGGTCTCTGTACCCGCTCCTCCCTGCCATCGGGTGTCAGGCGAATATATTCACGTATACCAGCGGCATTGATATTAACCACAGCTGGCTGAGCAGGACTGGCTTTAAAACGCCTGTGAATATTTTCAATAATAATTTGTCGCTCATCCTCAGTATATTGATCGGATTTATTCAGCGCTACAATACAGGGCTTTGACAGTGCCAGCAGACGATTGACTTCCTTAAACTGGGAGGCAGTTAAATCACCGTCACACAAATAAATCACCAGATGTGCACGTAAGGCTTCTTCTGTGGATAATAAATCCAGCTCTGCAAACTGTTCATTCAAACCAGGCATATCCGTCAGTATACAGTCCTGCTCATGAGCATTAATGGATAAGGGCCAGTGATAATGTTGAATATTCCGGGTGGTACCGCCTAATACCGATGTTTCTACGTCACAATCTTCATTATCACCCTTATCAGATTGTGCAATCATAGCTTTTATAAGTGAACTTTTACCGCTGCTTATATCTCCGTACAGGGCAATATAAATCTGCCCTTCCTCCTGGCGTTGAGAAAACACCTCCAGCTCCTGCTTAATAGCTGCCAGTTCAGGTGAAGATTCGAATTCTTTATGCCAGATTTGTTCATCCGGTTCTATTTTGGTTGTTTGTTTTGTCTTTACTGCAGGCTCAGTATTTTCACTGTTTTTTTGCAGGCTCTGTAAACGCTGCTCAATATCATTAATAGATTTTGCCTGCCTTACAGGGTTTCCAGCCTGCTTTGATTTTTTCCTGGCTGGCAGTAATAAGCGCCAGACAACACGGCCGACCAGCAGGGAGGACAACACAAAAACCAGCCCATACAGCCATTGAACCCAGAGCGGTTTTAGCTGCAATTGCTCCCATACAGAAAAGGAGAGGTTACTGAGAAATAATAATGCGGTCAAAAAAAGCACCAACAGTAAAATAACCGCAAAGACCAGCAGAACACGAGTTGAAGGGAGTTTATTCATTAACCATCAAAAAGAAGATAAAATAAAAAACGATTGTACTATTCAGCAAACCGAAAGTCCGTAATAGCGAGTGGAGATTCCTTGCTGAAGACGCCGTAAATCCATCAAGAAACATCCAGCCACTATTACTCATAATCTAATAGTTAAAATTACTGGATAGCAGACAGTTTAACCTAAATAAAAACAGGCTCCGGGCCATAAGCCGGGAGCCTGAAATCAGCACACACAAATTAACAGGGTATAATTAAAAATCTAAAACTCCGCCATCTGATTTTTCTTTTTTGGCACCAGCCGCCTGAGCCAGGGCTGCTTTTATGGCATCGGGAGAGGCCATAATACCCATAAAACTGTGTTCGCCCGCCATAGACAGATCCGGGAAGTTCATGGCGATGCGGAACTTGGCACTTAAGGCATAGACTTTACCATCCTTATCTACCAGCATCTCATAGGGCAAATGGGCACTGGAACGGATATCCATAAAATCCACTTCTTTCATAATGGTTGCATCACTGCTCATACCATCAGTCATGGCTACTCCAAAAACAGTTTGCTGTTTACCAGGAATATCCACACGATAGACCTTGGACACCCCACCCTTGCCTGCAGCCAGACCTGCCTCAACCGCTTTAATTGCCTTATCATAAGTGCCATGCTCTGCAACCACATCAGGCTCGTCAAAATAAGGCATGCCAAACATATAATGGTACCCTTTCAGATCATCCTTATCCAGGCCCTTTTTAGAACCAAAAGCCTGCTCTTTACCCAGAGCTTTTTCCAGCGCCTCAGTGACCTCTTTTAAGTCTCCTTTTAACTGATAGGCATAAGCCATATAAGTTGGGTTAGTATAGGCTACCTGTATAGAACCGTCTTTATCGGTAACAGAGATACGCTGTACCGCACCATAACCACCCTTATCAGTCGCTGCGGCATTTTTCTTCAAGGCATCATTAGTAACAATAATAATATTAGTGCCATCATAAGGGGAATATTCTCCCACAATTTCAAAGCCGGCACCGCTTAGTTTAGTTTTGGTATCCGCCACAACAGCAGCCATATCACCGGGTGCATTAGAAGCCAGTATAAAAGGTTTAAGTTTATCACCTGCATAAGCAGACAGACTAAGTAATAAAGCAAACAGGGTAAATATTAGCTTTACGGGTGTTAAGTTATTGGTTTTTACATACATCGTTTTATATTCCTCTGGATTGATTCCATTCCTGTTTTATTTTTTATTCATTGTTATTATTGAGTAAATTATTCTGACAGACAATCAGATAAAATTCTAGCATTACTACAAAAAAGGGAGCATAAGCTCCCTTTTTTGTGATCTGTATTAGCTATAGTGTTCAGGAATTTTTAGAAATTCCAGCCATAAGCAATACCCCATGCATCCTGCTTCATCTTGATATTGGCTTCGCCGCCGCCAAATGCTGCTGGAATTGAGTTTTGACCTTTAACTTCTTCTTCAAAGGCATGCATATAGAACATGGATATTTCACTGCCGCTTGGAAGCGCATAAGTCATACCAATAGTAGCATGGTCTTCAATTACAGCAGGTGCTAAAATATTAAACATAGTCTGATCTTTATCAATAGGCTGATCGGCATGGCTATATCCGGCACGTAATCTTAAATTATCATTCCACTGGTATTCTGCACCTAACTTATAAACGGTCATATCATTCCAGCCAAAACCGGAACCGTTATTATTCCCCAGATAAAAAGCTGGATTAAACATATTACCACCGGTGTTACCGGGACCGGATTGAAGAGAATTTCCAATTGAGTTAACATCACTAAAATTAATTTGCTGGACATCAAAACCTAATAATAATTCTTTAGTTGCTTTAAACGCAATACCAATACCATAGTTTTCAGGTATATCTAAATTACCCTGTTCAGCAAACAAACCTTGATATTGATCCATTTCATCCATATCAATTTCAGAGTTATAGACTAAACCGACATTTAATCGATCATCCATAAAGGAACCCTGCCAACCAACAGAAAGACCAAATCCCCATGAATCATCACGTCCTTTACCCGATAACCTGTTAGGAGCATAAGAAACTTGCCCATTAGCAGGACCTGTTGAAGATGTAAATGCATCCAGACCAAATGATTTAAACTGCTGATAAGCAACCTGAAGTGAAACACCCACTGAATGTTGATCATTAATTTTATAGGATAAAGTTGGAAGAATTCTTACCTGTTCAAGGTTAATGCCAGAATTTTTACCATTTCCACCATTAAATAAATTTAAATTACTATAATTGGTATTCATACCACCGGTACCCACTACGGTTAAGCCAACAGACATGTCATCACTTAACATATAGTTAAAGCCGCCTTCTGGAATATAGAAAGGGCCATCATTATTACCAGTGTCATTGTAGTTAAACATTTTCAAAAGACCATCACCAATTCCAGGAAAAGGAGCTATTCCAGCCTGTGCAGCAGCAAACTCATCGGCCACTCGAAAACCAGACCCAGAAGGAGAAATGTCACCATACTTCAAATTCGGATTAAATGCTCCATATGCTGCGACTTGCCTTTCTTGTGAAACAGGTACCTGACTTAAATCATTACCCGTAATAGTAGTAGTACGATCTGGATCAAAAATCTGAATACCAAAATCCACACGATTACCTACACGAACCATAGCTGCTGGATTATCAGCACCGGAAATGGCACTATCATGCATAGCTATACCTACTCCGGCACGACCATTAGCTTTGGTGCCATTACCCATCATAAAGTAACCATTGGTTGCCATGGCTGTAGTCGGGACGATAATTGCTGCAAATACCGATGCAGCTAGAAGACGATTTTTAATCATTACATTGAGCTCCTTCAAAACCTGTTTTTTTGGTGTCAGTCAATTTATTATCCAGGGCACTCTTTATTAT
>JALSUJ010000288.1 GCA_027071355.1 Gammaproteobacteria bacterium
GTCCTGGGCCTGGCTAATGGGTTTGCGGATTAACTCCAGTCCGAGAAGTTTGGCGGCTTGGCTGGCCTCGTTGACGGTGCTGGTTGACTGTTTTCCAAAGACAATGCCAACTCGTTTTACCTGGGGAGAGAGGATGGTCATATTGATGAATTGGGTGCCAGGGGCCATCTCAGCGGCAATCCCGGCCATGTTTTTTTGGTCAAGCAGGTGGTAATGGTGCCAGTTGAAAACCATGGCAAAAAGAACAGGTATTTCCTGGTGATGTCTGGTCCAAAGTTTAGCGGTATAGGCGGCCTTGGCTCCAAGGGCAAAGATGAGTTGGGGGTTGCTGGCAAGGATCTTATCCTTTAATTGTGGGTCAGCGTTGATGTTGCCTCGCAGATTATAGCGTCGCACGGGCCGATTGATCTCTTCTGTGAAGGTGAGCACCGGGCGATTATAGGCCACCTCTGAGGCAGAGAGCAGCACGACAATTGGTGAATCATCAGCGGCTAACGCCGGAGTCACCCCAAGCAGCACGGTAACCAACCATAGGGTAAGCCGTAAGCTATTGCGTAAGTTCTTGCCAGTCATCGATCTGTAATATCTCTAAGAGGTTACCGGTATGAGGCCGTTTTTTAATAAAAAGTTTTTTTAATTTGTTAACATCCTCAGCGCGCATTGCCCTGCTGACATAGAGGCGTGGCAAGGAGAGAGGGTGAGAACGGCCAATAATTTTTACCTGTTTGGCGATCAAGGGGTTAATATTTTTTATGCGGTGCAGGTTGCTCTCGGAGACCAGGGCGGCATCTACCTGGCGCAGAACCAGGGCAAATAGGGCGTCAAGATCTTTGTTGGTGGTCACAATGGTTAGTTGGTGACTGTCGAGACCCTGGTCGGCGAAAATTAACTGGTTGAGGATATCTAAACCATTTATGCCCATGGCCGTCATGGCGATTGTTTTCCCTGCCAATTCATTGCTTTTGAGGTTGGAGGTGTTGGGAACGAGTAATACTTTTTGATAAGTGCTGCTGCCATGACGCAGGGGGCGGAGAATGGCGCGCAGATTAAGTCCTTGGCCTGCACCGCTTAGGTACCAGTCTGGAGCAATGACGATGGCCGGATTATCTTGTTTGACTAGACGATCAAAATCTTGCAAACGGGCAAATGGTTGAAAGGAGATGCCCAGGTCGGTTGTCTGCAGGATAGCATCCATCCCCGTCTTGAGACGGGCAAGATTGCTTTGGGGGGCATCTGGATTGAAGTAGTAAAAGTTGGCGGCCAGGCTTGTCCCACAACCCATTGTCAGTATGGCGCTAAGTAGACTTAGATAGCGTAATAGGGTAATGAACATGACAGGTGGGGGACAGGGTAGACCTGAATAATAGCGCTTAATTAATCACGCCCAAGCGCCGCAAACCCGAGAACTGTAAGGGCTTTAGGAGCACTTAGACCTAAATTTAATGTAACTGTTCAGCTGCACCTCATCTCGGAGTCTGCGCTTACCTCGCCCATTTAGACCTGCTCGAGTAGCACAAGTACGCTTCGCAGTCCTAAATGAACGAGGTAAGCGGAGCAAAGCGAAGACTCCGATATAAGGCACATCTGAACAGGAGCGTAGCGCCGTCATACGGGACAGTGGTTATGGCAGTTTTTCGTCTCTACCTGAATAGTTACCACGGATTTAGGGTACTGTTTTGTCGTTAGCGCCCAATTAAAAACAACCTAAACGTCGCTTCGCTCCGGTTATGGTTGCCAAGACGCCGCCATGTGAGTTATGCAAACCTACGACAAGACAAAAGGTAGATCGCCGACTCTGCAGGGCGGGGTATTTTCGTAGCGCTTACATCTTGCCAAACTTATGAGGAATCTATATGTTGTAGTTTAAGACATTTTACTAGTCAAGGCCAATAAATAGCATTTATCACGTAAGCACTCCATAAACCCTTACAGATCTAGGATTTGCGTCGTTTGGGTGGGGTTAATTGAGCACTAACGTTATCACCATAAAAAAAGAGGTTATCTCAATAGTGAGATAACCTCTTTTGGGGTGACTCCAGGAAGGAAGTCGTTAAAAACTTTCCTACAAACGAATTGGTTTTATTTTACTGCATCCGCAAGCTTACTCCCTGGCTTAAAACGAGCAACGGTGCGAGCAGCAATCTGAATCGGCGCCCCAGTCTGAGGATTACGTCCTTGACGAGCAGCACGCTCTGAAGTTGAGAATGTTCCAAACCCTACCAAGGTCACTTTGTCACCATCAGCCAAGGCATTGGTAACAGACTCCAGTAAGGCAGTTAAAGATTTTTCGGCAGCTGCCTTACTGATACCAGCAGATGACGCCATATTCTCAACCAATTCACTCTTGTTCATACTCCTTCCTCCTCATTGTTTCTTAATAATTTAGTGTAGTTGGGAAACCACTTGAATTGTACCAAACACCTTGACGATGTCAAATAAAACCACCTATTTTTTTAATTTCTCCTAAAACTTAAACTACTCTCCTTTTAAAGTAGGCTAAACTAGCATAGCTGGATCACTCGGAGTATCGCGGGTTCGCTTACCGGGCCAGCCAAAACCAAGCATTAAATCTGCTACTACGGCTACTCACGTCATTTCAATAAAAAAATTTTGGATAAAGAATAAAAACCTGCCAATAAAAACATTTATTGCTGCGATTAGGACTTAAAAATAATTTTTATAAAATAATATGAT
>JALSUJ010000289.1 GCA_027071355.1 Gammaproteobacteria bacterium
GGTCAATGGATACTCAGTGGCTATAAATGTAATACTTTTTTCATATTGAACATATTTTAACCTTGTATATTAAATATAAAGGGTTTAACCAGAGTATGATCCGGCCCTGGACTGATATATTTCCTGATCAATAAATTTCTGATATTTTTTTAAGGCCGGAAGCAGAACGTTATCGGCATAGTCACAACCGGTACTGTCAGGGATATTCTGACGGCTTTTACCGGTTTGCTCTGCACTATGTCCTCTGCCTTCCATTAGAAGTGCCAGCATCGGTTGATAAGCTTTTTGCCATGATGTCAGCCCGGGAAACAGTTCTCTTAATGCTTTTAATATAGCCATTCCGGCATAATCCAGATCGCCCCAGAAATAATAGGCAGGTTCAGAGGCGGTCTGTCCGTACCAGCACAATTCTAATTGATGAAGTGATGTTCTTGAAGCCGGAGAATTAATAAGACTAAAAATCACCTCACCTTTTTGCCGAATGTTTTTATCGGATGCTTTAAAACCGGCACTGAAAATAACAACCTGATCAGCAGGATGGGTGGAAATATATTCAAGAAAGGTGTCCTGATTTTCAATAAACAGAATACTATTGAACTGCTCAGGCAGATAACAGTTCATAATCAGCGGTCGGGGAATTATATTGTGGTACAAAGAGGGGTAAATTTGAGCTATTAATGGTTCACGATTATCCAGGAATTTTGAGTCTGAAAGAAAGCATTGGCTGGATAGTCTGCGTAAACTGATGGGGGTTTGCAGTGTCTGACCCACACAAACAAGACCTGCAATAATTTGTTCGCTGCTCCAGTCAGTTAAAATAAGGGGCTTATCGTATAAAATGCTACCGTTTTCAAATGCGGATAAATTGTTTTTGAGCTGCTGATTCCAGTCAGCAATAAACGGATTAATCAGTGGTCGTTGTAACCACTGGCGAAGCAGTGCTTCTCTGTCCGGATTGAAGAGTAGCCGGGCATTATTATAAATAACATCATCAGACAGACCTTTTTTACTCAGCTGCAGTGCAAACAGCTGTTCTTTCCGGGCAAGCTGCTCAATACAGGACCAGATATAGTCAGTATCATCATCGAACTGATACAGCGCTTTACATAATCGGTTAGTTTTTTTGATATGAAATATAAGTTGATTGCAACGTTCTGCAAAAGGCTGTTTGTCCAGCTGATCAATAAACCAGTGTAGTATTTTATTAACCGCAGGCTGTTCAAAAACAAAAAGAGGGGCTGATGCTGGGCGCAAGGTTTATTTCTCAGTGCTTGTGATCAAATGATAAAGTCGTAAGTTTTAATAAAAAAATAATCAGAGCTTTGGGAGTATTTCTGAACAAAAGAGTGCTGATTCTTTTATATAGTATAAATAGGTGTTTAAAGAATTTATACTATATTCTATAGAATATAAAAAACGTCAGTATTTTTTACATTTTTATTAGCTATACTTGAATTTTTATCTAACTTTTAATACAAATTATTGAAAAAACACATGTATTTTTTAATGGTATGTAATATGCTTGTATTTTGTATGGTTATAATATAGCTATCCTGAAAGCGTCCATGACCGACCTTTGTTTAACAAAAGAAGTTTAACAAAAGAAGTTTAATAATAGAATAGCGAATAGTGTTTGTTTTATATTGCCCATTCTACGGATGTTTTTGCATAAAATTTTCGCTTAAAATAAAAGGAGTTATATGATGTTAAACACTATTAAACGATTAATAGCGACTTCAATAACGGTATCCTGTGTTACCCTGATTTCACTACCTGCGAATGCTGTACCACAACTGGCTTTTCAGAATGGCGGTGACCGACTGGTTGACCTGCAAAATAATGATGGCGGCTGGGACTGGCCGTTAACAAATAACGACCCGACTACCGGAAGTGCACAGAACACGGTAGGACCAATAGCAATGGGATTAGCCAAAGCCTATAAGGAAACAGGTGATCCGGCTCAGCTTGCTGGTTTAACAAAAGCAGGGGCTTTTCTGCTGGCAAAAACAAATAATTTTTCACCTTCAGATGGTTATCTTGCTGCTGAACTGGACAGTATTTTTGGTGGTACAACGTATACAGACTATCTAAAAAGCAATTTCTATAATCCACTGGCAGCAGGAACCTATGATAAAAATGGTGCGGGGACTTTGTATAATACCACTACTTATGTTGCCTCTATAGACACCAATCGCAGTAATCAGGGAATTGCTAACCTGGCTGCATGGGATATCGGCATGGGACTTGTCGGGGCTGTATCTGCTGGCGCTGATCTGACTGCCTGGGTTGCTGGTACAGAACAGGAAATCGATGAATTAGATGGTGCTAACTATTATGATGTTATCGGATTATCCGGTGCTGTATATGGCCTTGCCATTGCCGGACTTAACTATGATCCCACTGCAGGGGAGCATGCGGCGGCATCAAGTTTGGATGATCTGGCAAATATCCTTGCAAGTTATCAAATAAATGGCGGCGGCTTTACCTGGAATAAAAACTACGTCAGTTCAGGTAATGAAACAACTCAGGAGACCGCTTATGCAATGCTTGCTCTGAGCGCAGTAAGCAGTTCAGACTTTATGACAGAAATCCTTGGTGCCGGAAATTATCTCACTACTACACAGCTGACATCAGGTGGCTGGGAAGATTATTCTGGCTCTGGTGAGAATAATGAAGTAAGCGGGGAAGCCTTATGGGCTCTAAGCACGGTTCCTGAACCAGCCTCACTTGCATTAATGGTGCTCGGACTGGCTGGTCTGGGGGTTAAACGGAAGCAGGCAGCGTAGTAAAAAATTGCGGGTAGATTCATACAGTGCATATTTAACAATGCCGGCTATCCGCAATTATCTTCAAACTTAGACCAACTTAATCAGCCTCTGTTGGCCTTTTCCGCATAGTTCAGACCTGCAATTATTTTCTTTTTAAAATAATTTGAACTTCTGTAAACATACACAGTCATATATTACAAGTTGTACATAAAGTTGTTTTAGACAATTGCTTTGTGAACACTTCACTTAATCCCTTTTTTCTTGTACCCCACCTCCCAGTGGGGTTTTTTTTGCTTAACGGCTTTCCTCTGTATATACTTTAATAAATTTCCTGAAAACAGTACATTACAGTGGATAGTAATTTCTTCAGAGTCAGAGCAGCATTTTTTAACAAAATTGTAATCTGTATATCAATACTAATATCTCAGATTATGCTTAATGTTCAGGCAGAAATAAGCTCAGTATCATCAAAAGATTATTATAAACAGGGGATTACCATTGCCTATCGTCTCGATAGCGCGCCCATGCAGTTTCAGAATAAAAACGGTCAGGCAGATGGGGTGCTTATTGATTTCTGGCGGCTCTGGTCCATTAAGACAGGTATTCCAGTTACGTTTATCGGGGCATATAATAAGGAAGCACAGCAGCTTGTACTCAGGGGGCATGCTGATTTAAATGCGGGCCTGTTTGAAAATAATCAGCGTGCCAGCGTTTTTGACTTCTCAAATCCCATTATCAGCAGTTCCTATTATATCTATTATCAGAAAAACCTTAAGCTGAATTCTGTCAAAGACTTTGAGTCTCTGTCTCTGGGGGTTACCAGGGGCAGTTTTCATGAAAATTTCCTGCGTGAACATTATCCACAGTTAAAACTGGTTTTATTTGATGGCTATCAGGCTATGTTTAAGGCGGCAGAAAGTGGTCGGATTCAGGGCTTTGTGACTCAGGAAAATTATCTTAAATATTTTCTGCTCAGCAATGCAAAAAATGAAAATAGCTATAGGCATCTGGATAAGCCACTGTATGCTCGACAATACCGGGCGGCTGTTAAAAAAGGCAATTCCAGACTGCTGACGATTATAAATCAATCTATGTCCAGAATAAATAAAGCTGATCAACGGGTTATCGTACAATACTGGCTGGGAAAACTGGCTGCGAAGGTAGTGGATAAAAATACTAACAATAGCAGGATTAGTCTTACCCGTGAGGAAAAATTATGGCTTAAGGCTCATCCGGTTATTGAGATAGGAGTGGATGGAAACTGGCCGCCGGTGGATTTTGTTGATGCCAATGGCCGACATAGTGGTATTGCTCATGATTTTTTAAATAAAATATCAGAAATTCTAGCAGTGACATTTAAACCGGTAGCAGGACCCACCTTTCATGCGATGCTGCAGAAAGTAGCAACTGGTCAGTTAAAAGCTGGAATGACCATAGTAAAAACACCGGCACGACAGAAGAACCTCTGGTTTACGGAGCCTTATTTTACCACGCATAAAATTATTGTCTCCAGACGGGCATCCACACAATACCGGACTATCAATGATCTGCAGGGAAAAATAGTGACCATGGAGAAAGGTTATTATAGTGTGGATTTAATTAAGCATAAATATCCTGAAATAAAATTAAAGCTCATGTCATCGACTCTGGATGCGCTTAAAGAAGTATCCTGGGGACGTGCAGATGCTTATATCGGCAATGGTGCGGTAGTAGAGTGGCTGATTAATGAGCATCAGATTGTTAATCTTAATATTAGCGGTGATGCCGGGCTTAAGCCTTCAGCACAGCGATTTGTAGTTTATAAAGATAAGCAATGGCGTCCACTGGTGGGTATTTTAAATAAGGCTCTGGCCGGGATTAATCTGGAACAAAGGCAGAAAATATCACATAAATGGATTAATTTTACCTCAGATGTCAGCCCTATTTCTTCGCGTATCAAACTAACAGAAGCACAACGGCAATGGTTAAAACAACACCCTGATATTCGTCTGGGCATTGATATTGCCTGGCCGCCCATAGAGTTTGTGGATCATAAGGGGCATTATCAGGGGCTGTCATCGGATTTTATTAAGCGTTTTTCCCAGGCTCTGGGGGTCAATACGGTGGTCGATACTAAATTAAGCTGGGCTCAGGTTATCGAACAGGTTAAAAATAAACAACTGGATATATTACCGGCTGTAGTTAAAACTCCGAATCGGGAACAATTTTTAACGTTTACTCAGCCCTATCTGAATTTTTCAATTGTGATTTTTGTTAATGATCAAAATCTTCATACGACTACACTTCAGGATCTGCATGGTAAAAGGGTCGGGATAGAAAAATCCTATGTGACACAGGAATATCTGCAGCGGGATCACCCTGAAATAGAGCTGGTTTTTGTTAAAAATAATAAAACCGGTCTGGAACTGGTGGCGCAGGGCAAAATAGATGCTTATATCGGTAATCTGACATCCAGCAGTTATCTTATTTCAAAATATGGGATAGCGAATGTCAAAGTGGGTGGCGTAACACCCTATGCTTCCGAACTAAGAATGGGGGTCAGGAAAGACTGGCCGGAACTGAGGGATATTTTAAACAGTTTTTTAAATGCCATGACAGAAGAGGAGATTGCCCAGATCCGGCATCAATGGCTGACCGTTAAATATGATGTAGAAGTGGATTATTCAACGATACGAAATACTATTATTATTGCCGCAATATTAGTCATGGCCAGTTTTTTATGGATTTTTTATACGCGGCAGAAAAATGCCCGCTTAAAACAGAGTGAAGAACAGCTCAATCGGATTATTAATGCCATTCCACTGGCCATTATGCTGACTGATGACGATGGCATAATAGTAAGAGCTAATCCTTATGTGTCTGCTATGGTCCATAGTCAGGACTCAGTTGCCGGTCGTAATGTCGCTGATTTTTTTGATGATAGAAAACAGCAGAATATGGTATTCCATAAGCTACAAAAGGAGGGTGGGATTAATAATTTTCAGGTTCATTTTCGCACCGATACGAATGAAGTGATGACCGGTTTATTGTCGGCTATTATTATTAATATGGGTAGTAAAAAATATAATCTGGGTATTTTTGTGGATTTAACGGAAAGGATCAAAATAGAAGACCAGTTAAAACAGGCAAAAGAAGCATCTGAACAGGCCAGTCGTTTTAAGACCAGCTTTCTGGCTAATATGAGTCATGAAATACGTACTCCGATGAATGCTATTATAGGTATGACACATCTGGCATTAATGACAGAGCTGACAGATAAACAGCTTGATTATATCAATAAAATAGATGTATCTGCTCATAATCTGCTGGCTATTATCAATGATATTCTTGATATTTCAAAAATTGAAGCCGGTAAGCTGACGATTGAAAAAACCACCTTTAATCTGGATGAACTGCTACAGCATCTGAGTGATCTGCTTGCCTTAAAAGCGGCGGAGAAAAATTTGCGGATAATATTTCAGAAGGATCCGCAGATACCCGCAGAGTTAATGGGTGACCCCTTAAGATTAGGGCAGATATTACTTAATCTGGTTCAAAATGCTATTAAATTTACACAGCAGGGTCAGGTGCGGGTTAAGGTTGAATTAATACATCAGAGTAGTCATCACGTGCAGCTTCATTTTTCTGTTGCTGATACCGGGATAGGTATTGATAAAGAAAAAATCAGCCAGCTGTTTAATCCTTTTGTACAGGCGGACAGTTCTATCAGTCGTGAATATGGGGGTACGGGGCTGGGCTTGAGTATTTCACAGCAACTGGTGTTTCTGATGGGGGGAGAACTCAGTGCTGAAAGTCTGCCGGGTAAGGGGAGTACCTTTGCTTTTAAGCTTGAATTTGAAAAACAGCAGACTGTCGGCAGCAATAATTATGCGCTTGAAACTAAATCATATTCCTCTATTAATGCTCAAAAACTGCCTGTTCAACGATTAAAAGGCAAAGTTCTTCTGGTAGAAGATAATAAAATTAATCAACAGGTTGCCAGAGAATTGCTGGAAAGCTTCGGGTTACTGGTTGTTATTGCAGACAATGGTCAGGAAGCCGTGGTTCAGGTACAACAAACAAATTTTGATTTAATTCTTATGGATATTCAAATGCCTGTAATGGATGGTATTAAAGCCACTCAAATATTACGTAAGGATGAGCATTTCAAACTCATTCCCATTATTGCCATGACCGCTCATGCTATGGATGGCGATAAGGAAGCCTGTCTGAAGGCAGGTATGAACGATTATTTATCAAAACCTATTGATCCGGATGATTTGTTAGAGCTGCTGAGTAACTGGTTAGACAGTTATGAGGTATCGGGTGCGGAATCGGGTTCCGCTTTACAGCAGGATATTAATCTGCCTGAAGAAATACCGGGGATTGATCTTTCCTGGGGCTTAAAACGAGTGGGTGGTAATAAAAAATTATTTATTCGTTTATTAAATGATTTTTACAATACGCATAATAATGTCTGTGAAAAGACTCGGCAGTACCTGACTAATAATAATATTGAAGCGGCGCGCAGAGAGGTGCATACTATTCAGGGTGTGGCAGGTAATATTGGTGCAAAGCAATTACAGTTCATTGCGAATAAACTGGAATCAGCTATAAGAATGGGTGAGCAGGATATAAATGACTATTTAAAATTATCAGAAAGTTTTTGTCAGCAGGTAAAAATTGTATTTGATGCTTTAAACGAATTTAATCAGATTGCGCAGGCAACTCAAACCGTTACAGACTTAAAATCACAAAGACTAACTGAGAATAAAGCGGTCACTCAGGAAGTTAATCAGAAGCTGATACGATTAACGAACGAGTTACATAATTTATTGTTAAATGGTGACTGTGAGGCACAGAATGTTGTACAGGAAATAATGACTCTCCTGAATCAGTATTCGTATCATCATGAGCTGCAGATTTTTCAGCAAATTGAAAGCCTTGTTCAAAATTATGATTATGAGGCGGCAGAAGAATTACTGCCTTTATTAAATTTTAAAAATAATACCGGGATGTGAATTATGGGACAACAGTCAGCAAGGATTTTAGTAGTTGATGATGAAAGTTTTTATATTGATGTTCTGGTTAATTTACTGCAGGAAGAAAATTATAAAGTAAGTGTGGCCAAAGATGGGTTTACCGCTTTAAAAAGAGCCGTCAGTGATACTCCCCCGGATTTAATTCTGTTAGATATTATGATGCCTGATATGGATGGCTATGAAGTCTGTCTTCGTTTAAAGGCCGATAAGAGAAGTGCTGGTATTCCGGTGATCTTTTTAACGGTAAAAAGTGAAGTAGATGATGAAGTCAGGGGTTTTGAGCTGGGAGCAGTAGACTATATTGCCAAACCCATGAGTCCGCCAATAGTCAAAAGTCGGGTAAAAAATCATCTGCTGCTTGCCAGGGCGAGAAAAATACTTGAAGACCAGACTCGCATGCTGGAACTGGAAGTTAAGCAAAGAACCAGAGAAATTAACCGAACCCAGGATGTGGCTATTTACTGCCTGGCCTCTTTAGCAGAAACCAGAGATAACGAAACTGGCAATCACATTCGAAGAACTCAGCATTATGTACGCACCCTGTCAGAATATCTCAGTGATCATCCAGCTTTTCGGGACTATCTTAGTGAGGAAATGATTGAGTTATTATATAAATCTGCACCTTTGCATGATATTGGCAAGGTCGGTGTGCCGGATAAAATTTTGCTTAAACCGGGTAAATTAGATGCTGATGAATGGGAAGTAATGAAAAAACACGCTGAGTTCGGGTGTAATGCAATTATCCGGGCAGAAAATGAACTGGGCAGTACCTCATTTTTACAGGTAGCAAGAGAAATTACTTTAACCCACCACGAAAAATGGGATGGCTCAGGTTATCCTCTGGGGATTAAAGGCGATGAAATTCCTGTTTCAGGCCGACTGATGGCTATTGCTGATGTCTATGATGCACTGATCAGTAAACGAGTTTATAAAGAGCCGTTTAGTCATGAAAAATCGGTACAGCTTATCTTAAACGAGAGAGGGAAGCATTTTGACCCGATTATTGTGGATGCCTTTGAAGTTTTGCAAAATGGCTTCAGGAGTATTGCAGAAAAGTTTAAGGATTAGAGACTGTTAATTATTTGCCTGCCAGTTAAACCAGCTGTCCAGCCGGGTTCTTGCTTCCTCAAGCCCGGTTTTTTTCAGTGCAGAAAATAACTGGACGCTGGTATCGGGAAATTCTTCCTTCAGGGTGCGCTTAACTTTGAGCAGAATATTCTGTGCCGCGCCGCGTTTAAATTTATCAGCCTTGGTTAATAAAATATGAGCAGGCATTTCAGCGCGTTGACACCATTGCAGCATTAAGACATCGTATTCTGTGAGCGGACGGCGCACATCCCGTCCGCTCACAGAATACGATGTCTTAATGCTGCAATGG
>JALSUJ010000290.1 GCA_027071355.1 Gammaproteobacteria bacterium
GGTAAATTTTTCAGCTAAAACAGCCAATCGCCACGGTATGATTGCCGGTGCAACGGGTACCGGTAAAACAGTGACTTTACAGATACTTGCGGAAAACTTTTCCCGAATCGGGGTGCCGGTCTTTCTGGCTGATGTTAAAGGTGATTTATCCGGCCTGGCCAGTGCCGGTAAAATGAATAACAAAATTCAGTCCCGGATAGATACAATTAAAATCGACAATTACAGCAATCATGCTAATCCCGTGCTGTTCTGGGATTTATTCGCAAAAAAAGGTCATCCGGTTCATACCACAATTTCTGAAATGGGTCCGCTTTTACTGTCTAACCTGCTGGAACTCAATGAGGTACAAACCGGTATTTTATACAGCGCCTTTGCTATTGCTGATGATAACGGCATGTTATTACTGGATTTAAAAGATTTACGCAGTATGCTTAACTGGATGGGCAGCCATGCCAGAGAACTGTCTATTGAATACGGCAACATCAGTGCCTCCAGTATTGGTGCTATTCAGCGCCGTCTGATGATTCTGCAACAACAGGGGGCGGAACATCTGTTTGCTGAACCGGCATTACAGCTTGCTGACCTGATGATCACTGATTTTTCCGGTCAGGGCGTGATCAGCATTATGGATGTGACCAAACTCCTGCAAAAATCACCCCGAGTCTATGCTTCTTTTTTGATCTGGCTGCTGGCTGAACTGTATGAGCAACTGCCGGAAGTGGGTGATGCTGAAAAACCCAAACTAGTGCTGTTTTTTGATGAAGCTCACTTATTATTTGATCGTGCTCCCCGCTCTCTGATAGATAAAATCGAGCAGGTAGTACGCCTGATCCGTTCCAAAGGCGTGGGTATTTATTTTATCAGCCAGAGTCCACTGGATATTCCAGAAGATATTATGGGACAACTAGGCACTAAAATTCAGCACGCCCTCAGAGCCTTTACCCCCAAAGAAAAGAAAACCATAAAACTGGTGGCTGAAACCTTTAGAGAAAATCCTTCTCTGGACACCAAAAAAGCCATTACTGAACTTAAAACCGGTGAAGCTCTGGTTTCCGTTCTGGATGACAATGGTTCCCCTACGCCTGTAGAAAGAACACTGATCTGTCCACCCGCCTCTCGTATTGGCCCTCTGAGCAAAGCAGAACGACAGACAATTATCGACCGCTCACCCATTAAAGGACGTTATGAGCAGTTAATTGATCGGGAATCGGCTTATGAAATTCTAAAACAACGTGCTGAAAAAGAACGTCAGCTCGTTGAACAGACAGAAAAAGCAGAGGCACAGGCCAAAGCTCAGGCCAGAGCAGAAAAAGCGGCTGTAAAAAAAGCCCCTCGCGCGCGTAGTTCAAATCGTCAGAGTTATGCTGAATCCATTACCAAAAGTGTATTACGTTCAGTGGGCAGTTCTTTAGGCAGACAGATTGTTAGAGGAATTATGAAAACCTTATTAGGTAAGTAAGGCTCAGAGTTTTCTATTGTTACATACTAAAATAAAAACACGCGCCTTCATCTGGTTTGGCCTCAGCTCGAATATCACCTTTATGTCGTTTTAAAATACGTTTTACCGTAGCAAGACCGATACCCGTACCTTCAAATTCACTACCATGTAAACGTTGAAATGCATTAAACAGTTTATTAGCATATTGCATATCAAAGCCAACACCATTATCCTTAATAAAAAAATCACCTCTATGATCATTCCTGCCAAATTCAATCATTGCATTAGAACGATTGGAGGTGTACTTCCATGCATTTGATAACAGGTTTGTCAGTGCAATAGTCATTAATGATTTATCTCCATATACCGTTAGATTATCAGCAATTATAACTTTGACTTTACGCTCAGGATCAGTTTGTTTTAGATCATGAATAATGGTCTTCGCAAGCTCAGTCAGATCAATATTCTGTTTATTAATCTCATTACGTGAAATACGGGATAACTGCAGCAAATCATCAATTAATTGTGCCATTTTCTGGCTAGCTGCTCTAACTCTATTAAGGTAATCTTTTGCGGTATCATCAAGACTTTCATTATAATCCTCAATAAGTGCCAGTGAAAAACCATCAATAGCCCTGAGAGGCGCCCGTAAGTCGTGGGAAACCGAATAGGAAAATGCCTGCAGTTCCTTATTCGCTGATTCCAGTTCGACTGTTCGTTCAGCGACCAGTTTTTCAAGTTTCTGGTGTTGATTGGTGAGATTTTTATTTCTGCTTTTCTGGAAAAAAATAATAAGAATAAAAAAATAGACGATAAGAATAGCGGTGCTTACAATAAACAGGTTAGCTGCAGCACGTCCATTATCAATATCCTTATGAATTGGTTTTTCACCCATGGCCAGGATATCCAGAACCTTAAAAAACTGAGTAATGGTCTGGTGTTGTAACTGGTCATGTTGAACTCTGTCCA
Organism: Gammaproteobacteria bacterium; assembly: GCA_027071355.1. Lineage (GTDB taxonomy): Bacteria > Pseudomonadota > Gammaproteobacteria > GRL18 > GRL18 > JANELJ01. The sequence continues at coordinate 2,408 of JALSUJ010000290.1, forward strand.
TGACTGTCTTTGTATCTTTAGATAATAGCAGATGCTCCGTCCATAGTTTTTTGTTCAGTTCAATCCATGGCTCTAAATTTTCAGACAGCTTCTTTACTAATGCCATCACTTCAGGGTTATAAGCGGCAGCAGCATAATATTGTTTTAAAATTGTATTGGTTTTATCAATTTGCTGGTTAAAGAGTTTATAGTTTGACGCCTGATTTAATTCGAGAAAAAAAGTGTTTTCGATGGCCAGCACAGGACGACGCATTTCATCCAGCATCTGTATTGCAAATTGGGCCTGTTCACCTTTTTTAATTTTTGAATAGGTATTTTCTATGATATTTATTTCAACAAATAGCATGATACCGAGAATGGCAGGTATTAAGAATAAAGCTTTTGAAAATATCTCTGGGATATTCATAGTATATTTACTCAATAAATAGACAGGGTTTATCAATAGCATATCCTTGCGCATAATCTACACCTATCTCAAGTAAACACTGCTGAATTTCTACTGATTCCACATACTCTGCAATAGTTTTTATACCGGCTTTATGTGCAACAGAATTAATGGCTTCAACAATAGTTTTATCTATTGGATCTTTTATTATGTTTTTTACAAATAAACCATCAATTTTCAAATAATCAACGGGCAAAGATTTAAGATAACTAAAAGAACTCAAGCCACTGCCAAAATCGTCCAGAGCAAATTTACAGCCCAGTAATTTTATGCGTTGGATAAATTCAATTGCAATATCAAAATTATCTATAGCCGCAGTTTCTGTAATTTCAAAACAGATAATTTCAGGTGAGATGCCGGATTTTTTCAGGTGCTGACTGACAAAATCAAATAATGTCTCATCACCTAATGACTGACCAGATAAATTAATAGAGATAAAATTCAGTTGCTGATTTTTATTTTCAGACAGCTTTTCAAATGCAGTACTAATAACCCAGTGATCAATATCGCGCATACGATGATAACGTTCCGCTGCAGGGATAAAGCTATCCGGGTTAATTATTTTTCCATCGTTATCACGCATACGAATTAATAATTCATAATGTTTATCACTATTAGTTTTTTTCTGTAAGGGCACGATAGACTGACGAAACAGGCAAAACTGGTTATGCTCTAATGCCTGATCGATTTTACCTGCCCAGTTCATTTCACCACGACGTTTTATGAATTCGTCAGTTGCTTCCTGATAAACCTGTATACAGTTTCGTCCCTGTTCCTTAGCTGCATAACAGGCTAAATCAGCATAACTTAACAGATTTTCAATACCATCACTATATTTATCAATAATAACCAGACCAATACTTACTCCAATAGTAAATACTTTTTGTTGCCAGTGAAAATGAAAATTATTTATCAGATCACAAAAACTATTTGCAATTTTCCTGGCTTTATCCAGTGGACAATTTTCAAGTAATACGCCAAATTCATCACCGCCCAATCTGGCTATGACGTCGTTACCACGTATTTTTGATTCCATTAAAACAGCCAGCTGTTTTAATAATTTATCACCTGCAGCATGGCCACAGGTATCATTAACAATTTTAAACTGGTCCAGATCGAGATATAAGAGGGAATGTATGGAGTTTTCACACTGGCTGCATTTATATAAATGAGCCAGTCTATTTTCAAACTGATTTCGATTCATCAGCCCTGTTAGTGAATCATGATAGGCCATATGCAGAATGGCCTCTTCTGCTTCACGTCGAGCTTTACGACTTTGTGCTTCACCCAGTTCTCGGGTAATAGCAGGTAACAGACGAGCATAATTACTTTTAAGAACATAATCATGGGCACCGCTTTTCATGGACTCAATAGCAATGTCCTCGCCTATCGTTCCGGAAACAATAATAATAGGTATATCAAAACCATTTTTTCTGGTTAATTGAATCGCAGCGGTAGAATCGAAGCCAGGCATGTTATGGTCAGTGATAACGATATCCCAATCATTGGATGATAGAGCCAATTGTAAATCAACCGCGTTATCAACCCGTTGCCATTCAATCTGATAATTACCTTTATTCAGTTCACGCAACAATAACATTGCATCATCTTCTGAATCTTCAACCAGTAATAATTTCAGCGGTGTTTTTGTCATAAAAACTATACCGTTTTATTCAATACCAGCCAGTACATACCCAGTTTTCTGATTGCACCCATAAACTGGTCAAAATCGACTGGTTTACGAATATAACTGTTTGCCCCATTATCATAACTGGTGGCAATATCCTGCTCTTCATCTGAAGTTGTCAGGATAACAACTGGGATACGACTTGTACGTTTATCTGCACGTATTTTTTTGAGTACTTCATGACCATCAATTTTTGGAAGTTTTAAATCTAGTAATATCACCTGAGGCTGGTCTGATATATCACGGCTGGAATATTGTCCTTCTGCGAAAATGTAATCCAGCGCATCTACGCCATCACGTGTCACAATAACCTCATTTGCAATATTATTTTTTTTTAAAGCCCGGATAGTCAGGGCTTCATCATCTGGATTATCCTCAACAAGTAATATAACTTTACTATTCATGACATTATTCTTCCATAAAATATTCAATTTAAAGCTTTGTATATTATCAATATCAACCTGTATGTATGCAAATATAGTCTATTCTGAGTTAAATTGTCAGTTTTTTTATAAAAAGTTTGATAAAAAGTTTGATAAAAGAATTACGCTGAATAATTAATATTAGAAATGATGCCTACCCCATGTCAACATCCGTATTATGCTATCTATTTATAAACACAAGACTTTATGAGTATTTTAGCTAAGAATTAGCCACAAGCTAAACAGTAAGGTATTTTTTGACCAGGTCATCATTTAAGCTATCCATTGCACCGGTAGCCATTTTTCTGCCTCTTTCCATAATGATAAATTCCTTACCAATACGACGAGCAAAAGGCAGTTTTTGTTCAACCATAACGACAGTGATATTAGCCTCATCATTCAGCTTAATAATAATGTCACCAATTTCCTGAACGACATTGGGTTGAATACCTTCAGTGGGTTCATCAAGCAGAAGAATTTCAGGCTCCAGCGCTAAGGCTCGTCCTATAGCAAGTTGTTGTTGCTGACCACCGGATAGATCGCCACCACGACGTTTGAGCATTTGTTTTAAGACTGGAAATAATTCAAATATTTTTTCGGGTAACTCTTTACTCTTATCCCTGCGTGCAATCAATCCCGTTTGTAGATTTTCTAAAACGGTTAATTGAGAAAAAATTTCCCGCCCTTGTGGTACATAACCAATACCAGATTGTGCTCTTGCAGAAGCACTTTTATTTTGTAACGCTTGATCTTGAAAGGTAATTTCACCACTGCGTACAGGAAGTAAACCCATAATTGATTTTAACAAAGTGGTTTTTCCGACACCATTTCGCCCCATCAGACAAACACAACTGCCTTGTTTTATTTCAATATTCAGATCCCAGAGGATATGACTCTCACCATAGAACTGGTTGAGTGATTTTGTTGTTAAAATATTCATTCGCCCAGATAAACCTCAATAACTTTTTGATTGTGTTGTACTTCATCCATAGTGCCTTCTGCAAGAACACTGCCTTCATGGAGTACGGTGACCTGATTAGCAATGGAGCGGACAAAGTCCATATCATGTTCAACCACCACTACGGAATGTTTACCTGCTAATGATGTGAGAAGTTCAGCGGTACGATCCATTTCCTGATGTGTCATACCTGCCACGGGTTCATCGACAAGTAACACTCTGGGATCCTGCATCAGTAACATGCCGATTTCTAACCATTGCTTCTGCCCATGAGAGAGAAGATTGGCTCTGGCGTAACAATGTTTCTGCAGGCCAATGATTAACATGACTTCCTCAATGCGAGCTTTTTGTTCGGCATTCAGTACTGTAAATAAAGTATGCCATACACCCTTATCCGTTTTCATTGCCAGCTCAAGATTTTCCCAGACTGAGTGTTCAGGAAAGATGGTGGGTTTTTGAAATTTACGTCCAATGCCGGCAGTAGCAATATCATGCTCAGCCATTTGTGTAAGATCCATGGTTTGTCCAAAATAAACCAGGCCGGTATCAGGGCGTGTTTTTCCTGTAATCACATCCATCATGGTCGTTTTTCCTGCACCATTGGGACCAATAATACAGCGTAATTCTCCATCATCAATATACAGTGATAATTTATTCAGAGCCTGAAACCCATCAAAGCTAACACTGACATTTTCAAGATAAAGAACCGGTCCATGACTGGTATCCAGCGTATTGTGATGGACCGAATGAGAGCCCTGAAGAAATGAATTTTCTTCTACAATGGTATGATTAAAGGTACGATCCCTGCGTAGAACATCACGAACTCTGGCTAAAGTGTTCATGCTGTTTTCTCCTTGAGCTTATTCTGGAAACCTTCAAATAGACCAACAATACCTTTAGGCAGATAAAGGGTAGAAACAATAAACAGAGTACCCAATGCAAACAACCAGAATTCAGGTAGTGCCCCGGTAAAATAGGTTTTTGCATAGTTCACTAATAAGGCACCGATAACCGCACCAAACAAAGTGCCACGTCCTCCAATGGCAACCCATATAGCTAGCTCAATGGAGTTTAGTGGTGAAAACTCACCAGGATTAATAATGCCCACCTGTGGTACATATAAGGCACCTGCAACACCGGCAAGCATGGCAGAAAAAACAAAAATCCATAACTTAAAATCTTCAACCTTATAACCAATGAAACGTGTTCTTAATTCTGCATCTCGAATTGCCACCACGATTTTTCCCAACTTGGATTCTACAATAAAACGTGAGGCAATATAGCCTGTAGCCAACGCTATGGCTGATAAAGTAAAGATAATAATTCGGGTGCCATCTGATTGCAGACTAAAGCCTAAGATATCTTTAAAATCAGTTAGTCCATTATTGCCACCTAATCCCATTTCATTTCTGAAAAATGCCAGCATCAGAGCATAAGTTAATGCCTGTGTCATTATGGACAGGTAAACGCCTGTGACTCGTGAGCGAAAGGTCATCCAGCCAAAAACATAAGCCAGTAAACCCGGTACTAATAAAATCATCAGTGCTGTAAAAGCAAATGATTCAAAACCAGACCAATACCAGGGGAGTTCATGCCAGTTAAGAAAAACCATAAAATCAGGTAATTCAGGATTACCATAAACACCACGATCACCAATCTGACGCATCAGATACATGCCCATGGCATAGCCTCCCAATGCAAAAAAGGCTGCATGACCCAGACTCAGAATTCCGCAATACCCCCAAACCAGATCTAGAGCGATTGCTAATAATGCCAGACAGAGATATTTACCCAGCAATGTCACCATGTAATTGGACATGTGCAGAACAGACAGCTCAGGTAACAATAGCGGTATCAAAAAATTTAAGACAATAACAATAATGGTGACCAGTGCTAGTAGAGACAGAAGCCATTTACCGCCAGTGTCCTGATGCATAAACTGTGGAAAGAAACGATTAATAATCATTTTAGTGTCCTCCTGAAGAACGGCCTTTCTGAGGAAAGAGTCCATTGGGCCGTTTTTGAATAAAGATGATCAGGAAGATCAGAACAATAATTTTTGCCATAACAGCACCAGCCCAGGGTTCAATAAATTTATTGGTAATGCCCAGCGTCATCGCAGCGACTAAAGTTCCCCATAAATTCTCAACACCACCAAAAACAACCACCATAAATGAATCAATAATATAAGCCTGTCCCAGATTAGGTCCAACATTGGTCAGTTGGCTTAAAGCAACGCCCGCGACACCTGCAACCCCAGACCCCAAACCAAAGGTCAGAGAGTCCACCCATTGAGTTTTAATCCCCATAGCGGTTGCCATACTACGATTTTGTGCGACGGCTCTGACCTGTAAACCTAAGGAGGTTTTCTTAAGTATCAGCATTAATAGTGCAAAAACTAATAAAGCAAAGAAGAAAATATAAATTCGGTTATAAGTAATGGCAAAGGCAGGATTAAAGACTAATGAGCCACTTAACCATGAAGGAGATATCACCGGTACATTTTGTGCTGAGATAAGAGTGCGCACCATTTGCTGCAGCAGCAGGCTGATACCAAAGGTAGCTAACAGCGTTTCCAGTGGACGACCGTACAGATGGCGAATGACACCACGTTCAATGGCAATACCAAAAAGTCCAGAGACGAAAAAGGCGGCTGGAATGGCAACAATGAGAGATAAGCCAATATCATTGGGCATTGCTTGCTGAACAAGATAAGTGGTATAAGCACCTAACATAATCAATTCTCCGTGAGCCATATTAATGACCCCCATAACACCAAATGTAATTGATAAGCCGATGGCAGCCAGTAATAATACAGAGCCCAAACTTAAACCAAAGAACAGAGTTTCTAAATTACCAAATAAGGAGAGTTTTGATTCAATGCGTTTTAAGGCTTTCCGGGTAGCTTTGATGATGGCCTTATCCTGTTCGATAAATTTACCGTCATCATTGGTTATTAATAATTTTTCAAGTTTTCCTTTGGCTGTTGGATACAGGCTATTGCCTAATAGTTTTACTGCAGATAGTTTAGTTTCGCGGTCCTGACTCTCCACTTCAATAAGGGCAATTGCAAGATTGAGTGATTCTTTTTGTGACTCATCACTTTCATCAATAAGTGCTTTTTTCAGGACAGGTAATAAAGAAGCATCATTGCTGTTTAAAATGTCTTTAATGGCTGCCTGACGGATAGTGAGATCGGCATGGCTTATTTTTTTCTGTGCCAGGAG
>JALSUJ010000291.1 GCA_027071355.1 Gammaproteobacteria bacterium
TTATATTATGCGCTTACCAAGTCTTAAACATCTTCACTATCTGGTTAATGTCCATAAATATCAGCACTTTGGCGAGGCAGCAAAGGCTTGCCATGTTAGCCAGTCCACTTTGAGTAGTGGCATTGCGGCACTGGAAAATGTTCTGGGTGTGCGTCTGATTGAACGGGATAATAAAAAAGTTCTCTTTACCCCGCTGGCTGAAGAAGTGGTTCTGCAGGCACAGTCGATTTTACTCAGTGTTGAAGAATTAACCCGTCAGGTGCAGTATTTTGCTCAACCTTTTGGTGGAACCTTAAAATTAGGTGTGATCCCAACCATTGCCCCGTTTTTGATACCGCAGCTTCTGATGATGATTAAACAGGAGTTTCCCGAACTAAAAGTGTTTGTTAAAGAAGGACAGAGTGAACAGGTTCTGGAACAGTTAAAAGAAGGTGAGCTGGATCTGGTACTGCTGGCATTGCCTTATCCGGCCAGTGGTGTTGAGATGAAGAGTTTTTATAAAGACCATTTCTACTTTGCTCAGCATCGGGATTCTCAGTTAAATACGCAAACCATTAAAGCAGATTTTTCCAATCTTAAAGAAAATAGTCTGTTATTACTGGAGGATGGGCATTGTATGCGTGATCATGCTTTGTCGGCCTGCCATCTGGAACGTTCGGAGAAAATTAATAGCTTTGCTGCTACCAGTCTGCATACCCTGGTACAGATGGTGAATAATGATCTGGGTGTGACCTTTTTGCCGGAAATGGCTATTGCAGGAGGTATCCTTAATAATACGGATATAGAGATCAGTCCTTTAGCCGATAAGGAAAATGATTATCGTGAAATTGGTTTTGCCTGGCGTTCGCAGTCCAATCGCAAAGAAGATTTTGAGCAATTGTATCAATTGGTCAAAAAACAGATCCATCATTTTTTACCCTGAACGCTAATGTCTGATTCTCAATTTATTAATGCTTTTCTGTTAACTCGTCAGTGGCAGGATAGTTCCAGAGGTATTTTGCTGGATTTCTGGTTTAGTACTGATCATGGTCCGCTTAATGTCCAGATAGAAAATCAGCAGGCTATCTTTTTTATTCGTCAACAGGATAGTGTGCGGGTCAATAAGCTGCTGGGAACATCACTGATCAGCAGTATTAAACCCCTGGCATTAAAAAACTTTAATCATGAACCGGTCAGCGGGGTCTATTTTAATACCCAGCGTCAACTCTACCGGGCCAGAGAAATACTGCAGCAGCATCATATTGACTGCTATGAAGCAGATATTCGTCCGGTTGAACGGTATTTAATGGAGCGCTTTTTAACCGGTCCAGTGGCCATTAAGTGCCCGGTGATATGTTCGGAGCCGATGCTGAATCCGAAACTGAAACCCTGCGCCTATCAGCCTCAGCTTAAAATACTTTCTCTGGATATAGAAACTGCCTGGGATTCTCAGGCGCTTTATTCGATATCAATGCTGACAGAGGACTGGCAAATCACCCTGATGATGGGGACTCCTACGGAAGATACCGATGACCCTGATATGGAGTATTGTGCCTCAGAAAAAATTCTGCTATTGCGTTTTATTGAGCTGCTTCAGCAGCAGGATCCAGATGTTCTTACTGGCTGGAATGTCATTAATTTTGACTTCCGGTTTTTACAGCGTAAGGCCGATGCACTCAACCTGTCCCTGTCAATAGGGCGGGGACAGAGCACACCGGTGTGGCGCAAAGCTCAGACTGAACAACGTCATTATTTTTTATTAATACCGGGACGTGTGGTTCTGGATGGTATTGATACTTTAAAAAGTGCTACCTGGAATTTTGAGAGTTTTGCTCTGGAGTCGGTAGCCAGTCATTTGCTGGGTCGGGGAAAACTTATTAAAGCGGAAGCTCAGGATACCGGTGTCTGTCATGATCCTCTGTACAGGGCTAAAGAAATTACCCGGCAGTTTTTAGAACATAAAACAGCCCTGGCTCAATATAATAGAGAAGACTGTCAGCTGGTGCTGGATATTTTTTGTAAAGCGGATCTGATAAATTTCGCCATTGAACGGGCGCGGCTAACCGGGCTGGAAATGGACAGAACTGGCGGTTCAGTGGCGGCCTTTGATAACCAGTATCTGCCCCGCTTACATCGTAAGGGTTTTGTAGGGTCACAGTTCAGTGATCAGCCGCAGGAGGCTTCGGCTCCCGGTGGATATGTGATGAATTCCCGTCCGGGTCTGTTTGACAGCGTGCTGGTGCTGGATTATAAAAGCCTGTACCCGAGTATTATCCGTACCTTTAAGGTTGATCCTTATGCACATGTCAGAGCACAGGAACTTACAGAGCCAGAAACCATTCCCGGTTATAAAGGCATACGCTTTGCCAGAGAGGGCGCTATTTTACCGGATATTATTGAGTCCTTATGGCAGGCAAGAGATCAGGCCAAGGCAGACGGGAATAAGGCATTGTCACAGGCCATAAAGATTATTATGAATTCCTTTTATGGTGTTCTGGGGACACCAGGCTGCCGGGTACATGATGCCCGCCTTACCAGCTCCATTACTCTGCGCGGTCATGATTTGATCAAGCAGACGGTTAAACTGATTGAGGCTCAGGGTTATGAAGTGATATACGGGGATACGGATTCAGTCTTTGTGTCTCTGGGACAGGCGATGAGCAATCAGCAGGCGGAAGTGATTGGGCAGCAGCTGGTACAGGCGGTTAATCGTTACTGGCAGGACCATCTCCGGGAGAAGTATCAGATAGAGTCCTGCCTGGAAATGGAATATGAAAGCCATTTTAAACGCTTTTTTATGCCCACTATAAGAGGTTCGGAAAAGGGCAGTAAAAAACGCTATGCCGGTCTGATTGAAACAGCTAATAGTTCAGAAATTATTTTTAAAGGGCTGGAAACGGTACGAACTGACTGGACAGTACTGGCCAGAGATGTTCAGCAGGAGTTATATCGCAGAATATTTCATAATGAAGCTTATAAAGACTATCTTAAAAATATAGTAGAATGCCTGAAGCAGGGTGATTTTGATGAGCAGCTGGTTTATCGCAAGCGTTTAAGACAGAAATTATCAGATTATCAGAAAAACTGTCCGCCCCACGCCCAGGCTGCTGTCAAGGCAGAAGCTTATGCCAGAGAACGTAATGAGCAAACCGGCCGATATACTTATGGCGGCTGGATAGAATATGTAATTACCCTGCAGGGTCCGGAACCACTGGAATATAATTCACAGCCCCTGGACTATGATCACTACATTGAAAAACAGCTGGCACCTGTTGTGGATGCGCTGTTAATGGTAGAAAATATGTCACTGGAAAAAGTTATTCAGACGCAATATGAGCTATTTTAATAAACGGGTATCAGGTTTTATTCAGGCGCTTATTGCGATCCTGTTTTTTTTAACAGCAGGCCTTTTAACGGCTAATGCTGAAACGCAGGAAATATCATCCGAGCCGCCCGCCATTGTGGTCAGTATTGAGCCTTTATATGAAATTGTCTCCAGCATTGCCCATCAGGTGGTTAAGCCGGATGTTATTTATACCACTCTGGCAGAAACTCAGCGTCCTTTGTCGGAAGACCAGAAAAAAAGGCTGGATCAGGCAGATATTATTATCCGTGTGGGTCAGGGCTTTGAGCCTTATCTGGATGAATATATTCAGGCTCAGGGACAGGCTCTGCAAAATAAAACCATTACTCTGTCGCTGTATATTCCACTGCTGGATAAAAAACAGTTATCGACAGATGTTGTCGGCAAACAAAATGAGTTTATAGACTATACAGATCGACAGTCCAATAGTGATTTACGTTTCTGGATGGACCCCAGACTGGTTAAAATGCTGGTGATATATATTGCTCCCACCCTGGCGACGATGGATCCGGATCATCTGGAAGAGTATCTGGATAATGAAGTTGTTGTTAAAGAGCAGTTAAAAAAAGTAGAGCAGAAGATGCTGCTGCTGTTTGGTCAATTATCACTGGAACAAAAAATCCTAATCGCCAGTTTTAATCCTTATTTAAAAAACCGCTATATGAGTTTTGCTGAGATAAAATCCATTGAAAACAATCTTATACAGGATGACGTATCTGAATGTATTAAGCTGCGTTCATTTGACACTATTCCACTGAATCTGGAATATACGGAAAAAGCACTTTATGCCATGATGCGTGCTCTGGAATCCTGTACACATAACCACCTGTCGGTACATTAATCGCTTAGCTTTAAGGTTGTCTGACAAATGTGTCTTTAATTGACATAAATGGCAATAATATTGTCTTTAGTCTGATTTTAAATCTATCTGACGGGTATTGACAGCATTCAAAATTTTTATTAAAAACAGTACTATAGCAATTAATATATTATAAAATAATGATTTTGTTAAGTTTGGCATATGCTTTGCAATAGCTATGATACATAGAGTTGGAACATTGTTTAAATGTTCTCTCCTCTTTTTGTCGGTGTAAGCTCTTGTACGGCATACGAACCCTCAGTGTGCCGTACCTTTTTACCTTTCTGATTGAACTCCCTCTACTTTTCTATCCAGTCCAATAAATTAGTGTGGTTATAAACCTGAAAAACCCGTTATCCGTATCTGTCATGACATGACAATGACATGTCAAAAAGTAAAATAATTTTTTTTGTCATGACGATAATAATGTTTATATTATCAGATTAATTACCTGGAAAAATAAAATAATATTGTAAAAACAATAGGATAGTTTTTATTTCAAAAAGCTGGCACGGTGTATGCTAGTTATATAGATATGAACGGAATGTGTCTGAGTTATAGCTTATGTTTCGTTTTTAGTCGATAACCTGGATCTGGTGTCATCTGAATCAGGCTTTAACATTTTTATGTTGTCAGGATTGCTCAGCCGCCTTAATCATTTAAGGTTCTTTTTGGCTGGGCTTTTTTTTGCCTGTCGTTTAATCTAAATTATTTTCCAGCTGCTCAATTTTTTTCAAATAACGATACAGGGTGCGTTCGCTGATCCCCAGCTCCTGAGCGGTAGAGAGTCGATGGCCATGATAAAATTCCAGCGTGCGCTTAATGGTATCCAGATCCGGTTTGCGGGATTTTCTCTTTAAAGCCGGAGGCGGGGAGGATGCAGGAGCGGGAGTATTTCTATAGCGGTTAAATGGTTTGGGAAAATCATCGACATCCAGATCGTCCAGTTCATTGTCCAGCACCTGGTGCGGATTGCGATCAATGGTCAGATGTTCTTCAGTAATTCGATCGCCTGCTGCAAGAATAACTGCACGTTCAATAATATTACGTAATTCACGAATATTGCCGGGAAAGTCATAGGAACAAAGAATGGCAGCGACATCAGATTGTAGTGGTATGTGCAGATGGCCGTCGTCAATTTTACGTAAAAAATGTTCAGCAATAGCTGAAATATCTTCTTTACGTTCACGTAAAGGGGGAACATACACCGGGAAAGTTGCCAGGCGGTAATATAAATCCTGTCGAAACTGACCATTTTTAACCATTTTTTTGACATCCTGATTGGTTGCTGCAATCACCCTGACATCAACATCAAAATAATGAGTACCGCCAATACGGCGGATACTGCCGCTTTCCAGAACCCGCAGTAATTTGGTTTGCAGATCCAGAGACAGTTCACCAATTTCGTCAATAAATAATGTACCACCGTCAGCAGATTCTATCAGACCGATTTTCTGTTTATTGGCCCCGGTAAAAGCACCTTTTTCATAGCCAAATAATTCACTTTCAATCAGGGTTTCACCAATAGCACCACAATCAACAACAATCATGGGCTGTTCACTGCGTTTAGAATAATGGTGAATATAATTGGCCACACAATCCTTACCGACTCCGCTTTCTCCTTCAATAAAAACGGTTGACTGAGTGGGAGCAACCCGATGCAGAATGCTGATCAGGCGTAAAATGGTCGGGGTTCGTCCCACCAGCAGCTGAGGATCATTTTCCTCATGGGTAATAGTTACCATTGTTTCGCCCATATAATGTATTTCGCCCTGATTATTATGAATCGGGCTGGCACTGATCTGTACCTGCTCCTCTTCACCTGCATGATTGTGAATATGTAATACGCTGGTGGACTTACCGGTACGCATTACCGTTTCAAGCGGGCAGTGCTCACCATGCTGACTGCAGGGTGAGTCATAATGGTGTGACACTTCGTAGCAGAACTTGCCTTCAATATTCTGCCGGGTTTTAAAGGATTTATGATAGGCCTTGTTGCAGGCAACTATCTGATAATGCCGGTCAATAATTACAAACGGATCGGTAAATAGATTGATGAGGTCATCACAGGATGGTTTACTAATATCAGAAAATTTTTTCATGTCTCTCAATGAACCAGGAAATAGGCAGATAGCTGCAAAATATCAGCTATCTGCCAGAATTATAATTATTGTAGTTAGTAGTTATTAGTTTGAGCTGACAAATCCATTTTGTCATGACATTTTCATTATAATCAGTTTTAGAGACAATGTATCAATTAAATCTGATTTTTTATGATTTTAAAAGAAAAATTCTTAAAAACATCTAAACTAAATAAAATATCTGCCGAAGTTACCTAATACATTAAGGATAAGTTCGCTTTTTTTATATCTGTTTAATGGCTCTAAGGAGAATGTTATGAAATTAATCCAATATCTTGTTTGTCTGGTTTTGTTCGGTCTGTCTTCAATAGTACTGGCAGAGTCTGATGCTGAGTTTCCTAAAGGCTGGGATAGCTGGCCAGTTCATCATTCAGGCAGAATATTAGGTAAGGAAACAGCTATTCCTGCGGATTTACCACCAATTGTTATTGAAACCATGAAAACCTATAACTGGGTTAATGATGGTAAAGGTTCTGCCTATAATGTCCGACTTAATCCAGCCCAGAAAGCAGGAGATTATAAGGATGGGCCAACCGGGGTACTGGAACTGACAGATATAAAAGTGCTGCTGGTTACGGAGCATCTGGTGGGAGAACCGCAATACGGTGCTTATACTTATGAGGGTAAAGATATTTCAGATGCTCACCCTTCCCTGAATCCGAAAGCCTGTACAACCTGCCATACTGGTTATGGGGATGCCTGTATCAACGGGGTTTGTACAAAATAGTAATAAGCATGTAAGGAGGGAGAGTAATATGGCTGGTCATCAATCGATATCTATCAACAAAGCAGTAACAATAATGCCCATTGTAATTCTGATTGTAGTCGGAATATTACAGGGTGTTGATCGTTATTATGATGATATGGACAAAGCCATAGCGAACAAGGTTGAGCTGGCAAAAGTGTCAGCTCAACCTATATTAAATCTGATGACTCGTTCCGCTGGTGGTGGTAATTATGCCAATATTCAGGATAGTGAAGCTTTAAATCTGTTCCAGGCAAATAAAGCCATAGAGTATTTTTCTGTTAAGGGTAAAACGGATCAGCAAAATAGTGTGTTTAGTGCAATATATGATGCACAGTCTGGTAAAATTTACCGTACCCGTTTTTCAGATGATTATTTATCCTCCCGTCAGAACAAGTTGCACAAAATTGAAAATACTTTGAGTAAGCTACCTCCGGATCACAAAAAACGAGCAAAACTGGCAAAAATTAAAGATCGACTGACTGCTGAAATTCAGAATTTTGAACAACAAAAGAAAATTATTGAGGTATTGAATAAAAAATATCATCAACCGGGAAAAGAACAAATAACGGACAATTTTTATATTGATTTTGAGAGTGGCAAATTACATCTTATCCTGCCTTTAAAGAATAAAGGAGGGGGGGAATTATGGGTGGTGCAGGATATTTCAGAAATTAAGCAATTATGGAAGGAAATTCTGTATGGTATTCTACCATTAATGAGCTTATTGCTACTGGTGTCAATTGTTGTAGTACTTTATATTGCTCGCAGTATTAATAAGCCAATGGCTAATATGATTGCCACTGTGCAGGATATTGAAAAAAATTCTGATCTCAGTAAGCGTATTGAAGCCAGTAATGTTGAAGAATTGAATCATCTGGCTAATGTTTTTAATAGTATGCTGGAAAAATTCCAGGGTATTATTGCAGATGCCAGCCATGTTTCCATAACGACTACAGAAACGGCAGAAAAAATGGCTGATATATCTGCACAGGGCAGTGAATATATGCATCAACAGCAGAACCAGATTCTGGTTGTTGACCAGGCCATTATGGAAATGCTTCAGGCTGTGGAGCATGTCACTGATAATATTAATCAGGCTGCAGCGGTGGCTGAAGACACCCGGGATTCGGCTCAAAAAGGCTGTAATATAGTCAATGTATCCATCAGTAAAATAAATCAGGTATCCAGGGCAGTAGAAAATGCCTCTGAAGCTACCACTAAGGTTGCCAGCAGTGTAGATAATATCAGCTCTATTGTGGATGTTATTAAAGGTATTGCGGAACAGACCAATTTACTGGCATTAAATGCGGCTATTGAAGCGGCACGAGCGGGTGAGCAGGGGCGGGGTTTTGCGGTAGTGGCTGATGAGGTGCGTACTCTGGCTAATCAGACTCAGGAATCGACAGATAAAATTCAGGAGATGATTAATCAGTTACAGGCTGCCAGTACTGCTGTTATTAGCCAGATGGAGGTGGGTAATCAGCAGGTTAAGGAAACCATTGAGCAGGCCAGTGAAGCCGGTTCGTCTCTGGAGCATATTACCCAGGCGGTTAATGGGCTGTTTAGTATGAATACTACTATCGCTGAAGAATCTGATCGACAGCTGAAACTGGTTGAAACTATTAAAAATACTCTGGAAAGTATTAAAAATATTACTGATAAAAATAATGAGAATGCTGAAGAAGCTACTTCGCTGGGCCAAAACCTGGAAAACTCATCAGAAAAGCTTGAAGATATTGTGGGGCAGTTTAAAGTTTAGGATAACTGTAACTTTTATTCAGCATAAATTACCGTATCTTCCTGTAGTGCCTATATTTTAGGGGACACTCAAGTACATCCATGTGTCGCTTTATCCTGGCATCCTGCCTCCATAAACCCCGCAAACACAGGCACTGCAGAAAGATACTCTTATCAGGTTTAAATCATGCCGAATAGATAGTGAATTAAAGATAAAACTTTGCCGAATTAAAATACAGACTCTTTATATTGATCCAGAGCAATAAAATCTTGACATCTACACCAAAA
>JALSUJ010000292.1 GCA_027071355.1 Gammaproteobacteria bacterium
GTGTATAGTAAAATGAATAAAGCGGCTTTTTTCATCTGTTAATCCCTTTAATGATTCTTATAATTTTTGTATTTTACCTGTTTTCTGGTAAGTGAACCACTAAGGGGTTGGATGTTCGATAGATTTATATCGGGCAAGCCACTGAATCTGTTATACATAAACTGGACGCTGTTTGGTACCAACTATTTTCTGGAGCCAATAGGCTTGGGGTAAGTAGCTAATATTTACCTAGATCCCGATGGGTGACTGGTGCGGGTCAGATCTGACACCACTACCGAGAATCAGGGTGCGTATACAGGAAACTGTTGCTTTTATAAGGCGACTGAAAAGGTCGCTTAGGTTTGTATTTGCTTATTGACACCAGCTGGCTAATGGGCGATCCCAATGCACTCCGTTGAACTAGTGGACTGGACTGGGCGGATTATTCGTGAAGATAAAAAAGGGGTGATCCCTGATCAGCTTCCCGATATCCTGCTACGGCTGAATATGGATGGTCGACACTGGCTGTATCTCAGTAAAAACTTTGAACATCCCTTCCGGCACCTAGTGGGGGCGGCCCACCAGGTTCGTGCTGTCTGCAAAGAACTGGGTAAAAACTGGGTGCATGGCATACAGGCCTGTGAGCAGTTGTTTTCCAGTGGCTAACAACAAATAGTCGGCCTTCCTTTCGATATACAAGAGCAATAACTATTGCTCGGGGTGAGCTGTTGCCTGAATCAGGCAATGCTGCCTGGAACACAGTCGTCCCCTCTCAAAATCTGAAAGACTAATCTGCTTTCAGCTAATCACGTATGAAATACATTAATAAATGGACGGAAAAGACTGGTTTTTTATTTTTAATTAATGGGTGTCAATGACTATCTTTGAATGACTACAGTCGATTGACTAAGTTATAGTTGTCGCAGCCAGTTTTATTGCCTAAGTCGCATGATATCCTAAACATATTCTTTGCTTTGGTGATATTGCGTGCGATACCTATGCCACGAAGATATGCGACTCCGAGGTTTAAACACCCGTCAGAGAATTTTCCATCACAGGCAGTTTTAAATAGCTCGACAGCTTTGTGATCGTCTTTTTTTATACCTATATCTTGTTTATACAAACCTCCCGCATACAGGCCGCCAAGGTTATAGCAGCCCTTAGGAAACCCTTGAGAGCAAGCGTTGTCAAAAAGATTTTTAGCTTTAGTTATATTCTTTTTAACACCAATGCCAGCGCGATACAAATATCCAAGATTATCACAACCGCGAGGCGACCCATGGTCGCATCCTGTCTGGTATAGCTTTGCAGCTATAGCTAAGTCTTTTGTTACACCCTGACCAAACCTATACATTACTCCAAGGTTAACGCATGCTTCAATCGCTCCGCGAATACAAGCCTTTTCGTACAAAGTGGATGCTTTATAGTAGTTTTTTTCTACCCCTTTTCCTTCTGAGTAATAATGTGCAAGCATTGCACACCCTGTGAAATCGTCTTTGTCACATAATTCTTTGGATAACATTATTGCTTTCTGGAATTCGCCTTTAGAATCCGCTTTTAGAATATTTTGAATTGGTGAGGCTTCTGCAATAGTGACTGATAACAGCATTAGTGCAATGAACACATACTTCATTATTTGCTTCTGTAAATTCAGGGTATGATTTAGATTTGACACTACTCAGACAACCATTCGAATTCATGACCGCTTAAATATTGACTATAATCACCACCATCTAAGTGACTTGGAAGATAACCGATTAAATCATAATTCCAGGACCAGTTGTTTTTCCCTAATTGATTTATTGCATCAGCTAGATAAACGCTATAAAAATCGATACTTTCGTTTTTATCAATTGTAGGTAAAATGGAAATTTCAAACTTGTAAACTTCTTGTTGTACTAGCGCTGATTTGTTATAAATTTTTATCCTGAGAATAAGAGAAGTAATTTTATCCTTTGAGTTATTTAGCAGCCTTGCTTTAAAATTACATTCAGGTTTATATTGTTTTTTATTCGAACAATTTAAACTGGCATTTCCAAGGATTTTTAATTTGCCTTTATTTTCGTTGTACCATTCTCGTTTTTCTTTTCTATTAAAATATCCATCAGACGAAGTTAAATCTTTAAAAAAACCTGAAACCCCCCTATTAGAATCCGCAAAAACTACAGGAGCCAAAGAAAAAGCGATGAAAAATAGAAGAAGCTTTAATTTCCCCATCTTGTATTACCCCTAATATTATTCTGTTAAAATGGTTACGCCACATATACACTATAATACTTCAGCTGAATAATATAGCCTTTAATTTACTTGGTGGATTCTTTGTATTTTTTATAAGCTTGTTCACGAATTGATTTATGTATACACAACTCACACTTGTCCCCATGAATCCGGAGTAAATTCAGGGCTTCGCGTAAGTCTTTGATTGACTCCTTTTCAGCACCATATTTATCAATTAATTTCCTTTCAAGCTCTTTCATTTCTATTTTCCTATATTAATGTCGATTTTTCTCGACTAAGGGATTGTATATCAATATTCAAATTGCACTTCTTTTGCACACCGGGTAGGTCAGGGTCTTACGACCCGTTCCCCCCTAAGAACTGTACGTGATAGTTTCCCATCATACAGCTCAAGCCTTTCTTAAGCCGTTCACTTACGACCCGGC
>JALSUJ010000293.1 GCA_027071355.1 Gammaproteobacteria bacterium
GGCTATATTATACCAATAAAGCCGTCACTTGATTGTGATATGACCGCTCGCTCTGCTGCCAAACGCCTGAAGCGTACGCTATACGCAGCTCGGATTAAACACATCAGCGAGGCCTTGACTGTGTGCCTGTTTGAACTATTCTGGCATTCCCATCCTATCGGGTAGTTTAACCGTGCTCCATGAGAGGTGTTGGCTAACAAATAACTCAAAATCTGGGCATCTGCATGGTTTATGTGAAGAACAGATGCATCGTTGTTTCGTCAGGACTGCGGTTAACAGCTGATAGACGCTGACAGCACCTGGGCACATGCTGGTTCAAGACGATCCTTGAGACCTCCATGTCCTGGGCTATTATAAACTGCTTGAGTCTCAGTTACCGAGGCCGTCAAGGCCTACCTGTGGGCACTCTGAATGCTATTGTAATCAAGGTTATTAACGGGCCGGCTGAATAGGGCGGCCTTACTGATGGTATGAGGCGGAATTCCGTCCTGAGCTCTCTCGGATCGCTTAAAATTGTTTATGCCGTTTTCGGGATGTCCTGCCCTGCTTGGATGGCGCGCTCATGTATTACTGAGGCGATATTTTGTAAAACATGGTCGCTGGCGCCATGAAATGCCAAAGAATTTAGTGTTTTTTCTATTCCGTATACTTCGGTAAAAACCCCGAATAATTCATCCGCATAAGAATGGGAGATTGAAAGAACATCAGATAGATCAATAGTCACGCTATCACCGTGTGATATGCAATGGGCTATTTTGTGGCGTTGGATGGATGCGGCTGCCCGTGATGACAAATCTGAACCTTCTATCTTTATAACTGTAGTCATCATGATTTCCTCATTAAACCGAGCACTCGATCTGCGCCTTCTGTGCTCGCAGATTGAGTTGCTTTTCCAATAAACCGAGTGTCAAACTTACACGAAATAGCAACACCCTGCCAATAGTGTACACTGTCTTTATATGATTCTTTCCCGTTACCATCCAATAAAAATAATTTATGACCAGATGAGATAGTTAATTCCCCTGAGAATTTTTTAACAAGCTCTGTTAGCTTAAATAACCCATATCCTTGATGGTGGTTACCGTCAGAAATCCTAGTTTTTTCTATCCCTCTCAGTGGGCTTGAAATAATATCGGCCGGCATGGATTGCGCCCAGTCATCATTCCCTGAGGTGATTTTCTTTGTTGAGTTGCCTTTCTGTATACACCAGTTGATTGCATCTTGATCATTATCAATGGCCAGGCCAACTCTGGCTAGCTCATTAAGAAACCCTATTCCATGATCTGCTATGGCAAATTCCAGGCTATATTCTGCATCTACATAGGGTATTTTATTTTTCTGAGCCATAGAAAACCCTGATGCCTTGCCGTGTGCCCAGACGTTGCTGTGCAGGTCTCCGATTAAATCGCACAGTTCATTGACGAACTGATCGTGCTCTCCTGGGTTGAAAAATTCACGAATGCAACTGTTTATTGCTCCGGAAGCGTTATCTGTTGCCTGTTCAGTTTCAAGGTGGACTAATTGGCTGTAATTTATGCCGTGATTTATTCTTTTTCGAGTGTATGTATCATTTCCCCAGATGGCGCTTTGAAGGCCTATGGCTTCCGCGTATCTATAATGCTCTTCTTTGGAAAAGTGAATATTTCCTTCAGATATTCTTTTTTCTTTGGCGAAAGCAGCGAGCAGAACCAGGCAGCCAGGAGAGTAGTAGTGGTGCCTATGGTCGGGCGCTGTAATGCGATTATGCTTTTCATCGAAACCACTTAATATGGAATTTCCTGATGTCAGTGTTTCGAGTAAACCTATTAAAGCCAAGTTGAGACCTTTTGTTGGTGTTTAGAAAGCCCATATTTATAAGAGGGCAGGACTCCGCCCTCTTGATAATATCAGCATATAACTCTGATGATTGTAAGGTATATGAAAAAATACCTACGCCCTGGGATTATTTGAAAGCTGATCTAGAATGTGAAGTAAATTTTCTGAATTTCTAATTCCAGAATCAAATAGTACATTCAGTTCCTCTGTCTTTTTCCTGTTAAGGCCTTTTGCTTCATCGCATGAGCTTTTTATTTTACTGAATAGTGACTGTATGAGCTTTGCAGTCTTATTTAAAGTGTTAAGTGTTTCCAAGGCTTCCAATGTGCTCTTCGGTGTAGCTTTACCGGTGGGTTCTGAAGGGCTTCCTCCATCCGTGGCTCGCCTGTAGAGAACAGAAAGCTCGTCAAATATTTCCCCCATGGTGAAATTAGCCGTGTCGGCCGCATAGATGGCCGAAACGAGCTGACTTCTATTCAGATCATCAAGGGTATCGTTATTGGCTGCACTAAATAGCAGCCCTGTTACACCCTCGGCAATAAATTTTTGGTGATTGAAGTCAGACTCAATATCGAGAATATTTCTAAGTGAACCGTCTGGTGTTTTGTGGGTGTTTTCTTGGTGATTTTTTTTCATGACTGGCCTCTTTTAGTTTATTTGCACTTATGATGCACTTAATTAACGAAAGACTAAAACATGAAATCGATGAAAACGCCTGTATATGGCGCCCCGAAGAGGATTCGAACCTCTGGCCTTCCCCTTAGGAGGGGGACGCTCTATCCAGCTGAGCTACCGGGGCAAATTTGAATGGGGCATATCATACAG
>JALSUJ010000294.1 GCA_027071355.1 Gammaproteobacteria bacterium
TGATTTTATTAGTTATCTGAATTTGTGGTTTCTTTATGAGTCTCAACGTCGGCATTTATCACAGAACAAGCTGCGTAAATACTGTCAGAGTCATTTTTTGTCCTTTATGCGTATGCGGGAATGGCGGGAATTGTATCAGCAGCTTTATACTCAAACTCGGGAGTTAAAATTTCGTTTTAATCCGCTGCCTGATAGTAAGGATAATGAACTGTTTTCTGACGATGCCACACGGCTGGATTATGCGGCGATTCATCAGTCACTATTAAGCGGATTTCTGGCTAATATTGGATTTAAGGAAGATAAAAACAGCTATCTGGGGGCACGCAATATGCGTTTTAATATTTTCCCTGGCTCACAACTCTATAAACGTAAACCCAAATGGCTGATGGCTGCGGAAATTGTGGAAACCTCCGGGATTTATGCCCGAATTGCGGCAGCCATTGAACCCGGCTGGCTGGAACATCAGGCTCAACACCTGATTAAACATCATTATTTTGATCCTTTCTGGGAAGCTAAAACCGGTCAGGTATCAGCCTGGAGTCGTGTCAGTCTGTACGGTTTAACCATTAATCCCAAAAAGAAGGTCAATTATGGCCCGATTGATCCACAGGTTGCACAGGAAATTTTTATTCGTGATGCACTGGTAACCGGACAATATAAGGATAATAATCGTAAAACACCCTCATTTATTGCTCATAATCTGGCTTTAATCAGTGACCTGGAACATCTGGAACATAAATCACGCCGACAGGATTTACTGGTGGATGATTTAGCTATATTTGAATTTTATCAGCAGCGTATTGAACATGATCTGGACCAGCAGTCAGATCATAAAAGCACTTATATTTATTCCCGTTCAGCATTTGAGCAATGGCGTAAACGGGTTGAAAAGCAGCAGCCTGATTATCTGTTTTTAGAGCAGTCGGATTTATTAAAAAAAGATTCTGAGCATATCTCCGATGAATTATACCCGCCTTATATACAAAGCGCTGATCTGCAGCTGCCCCTGGAATACCATTTTCTACCCGGACATGCACTGGATGGGGTTACGGTTGTTCTGCCTCTGGCTGTAATTAATCAGCTGGATGAGCAGGTTTTTGACTGGCTGGTTCCGGGATTAATCCGCGAGAAGATTACCCTGCTTATGCGTGCCTTGCCTAAGGTGATCCGCAAGCAGTTTGTGCCGGTGCCGGATACAGTTACCGCATTTCTGGAAAGTGTTACCTATGGTGAGGGCCGGCTGCTTGAGCAATTACTGACATTTTTAAAATCCCGTTTGTCTTATACCCTGGCTAATCAGCTTGAATATGAACTGGGAGAACAGCAAAGTTCAGATTTTGATAATAAACTTCCAGAACATCTAAAAATGAATTTTAAACTGTTAGATAAAGACGGGCATGAATTGCAGCATAGTCGCAGTCTGTACAGCCTGAAACAAAGCTGGGCAGAACAGGCGCTGGAACAGATAGAAACAGAGATAGAAGATTCTATTGAACGGCAGAATATACAGTACTGGGATTTTGATACCCTGGCTGAGCAAATAGAGCATGAACGCCACGGCATGCTGATGACACTTTATCCAGCACTTCAGGACTGTGGGGACAGTGTTGCTATTAAACTGTTTGATCAGCAGCAAACGGCAGTGGCTAATCATGCTCAGGGTATATACCGCTTATTGCAGCTGGCCTTAACACAGTCGCTTAAACAGATGCAGAAAAAATTACCGGGTATTGATAAGGCCTGTTTATTATTCAGTGCTTATGGCTCATGCCAGGATTTTAAACAGGATATCAGCAATGCTGTGCTGGTGAATGCTATCGGGCAGGTTATGTTACAGGGGAGTATGGACACTCTGCAGTCTCTCGGACAAATACGTACTTTAGTACAATTTGAACAGCTGCTTAAGCAGGTGCAGGCACAGCTGGATGAACTGGCAGAAGAGCTTATGCAGTCTGTGATTAATGCCTTGCAGGCAGCACGGGATGTATCCAGTCAGCTTAAAGGCAATATACCTTTTAATCTGCTTAATACTATGGCTGACATTAAAAGCCAGCTGAGTCATCTAATTTATAAGGGCTTTGTTTCTCAGACACCTTTATCATGGCTAAAGCGTCTGCCGAGATATTTTAAGGGGATGAGTATACGTATTGAAAAGGCCGCTAATGATTATCGTCGGGATGCTTTAAACCAGTCTCAAACCACTCCTTTATGGGAACGGTATGAGACTTTGAATAAACAGCATAAAAAGGTTAAAAATATGCCTGAACCCAATTATTTTCCGGAATCGGAACTGATAGAGTATCGATGGTTAATTGAGGAACTCAGGATTTCTCTTTTTGCCCAGGAATTAAAAACTGTCCAGCCTGTGTCGGTTAAACGACTGGAAAAAAAATGGCTGGAAATTATTAAGTGAAAGAGTCAGTAGTCAGTCAGGGCTTAGGAAAGACTGATTGATTTTTTTGCCAGTTTAAAACAGTCATCAGCCCAGATACAGTCGGGTTGATCACAGTAATTATTAGTTGCACTGGCAAAACAATCGAAATTTCCTTCGCTTGTCTGAATTTTTTTGACCAGAGTCACTTTATTGTATTTACTGGAAGGGATGCCTTTTTGTTTGGCTATTTTGCGAATGTCCTGCATTTTCATTGTGTAGCTCCATATTTAAGGTGATAGTTCGCTAATTTCTTACTAAATGGTTAGATAAATATTCATTGAATAGTTATGCTGTACTTTAGCCAAAAAAGCTTAAAATACAATTAAAAAATGAAATTATTTTTAATTTTTGCCGTAAGTATATCATAATGAATGAAGTTCGCTTTAGAATTGCTATCAGTGCCTCGGAATTTCAACAGTATTATCAGGGGGCAGTGGATACTATTATTATTACCACAGCCGAGGGTAAATCAGTACAGCTTCCTGTGGGGGCATTATTGAAGTTTGTGGATCATTCGGGGATTCGGGGGAGTTTCAGAGTGCTGTATGATAATAATAACAAACTGTTGCGAGTAGAAAGACTTTCCAGTTAATATTACTATACTTGTAGGAGTTGAATAAGTTAACAATAAATCAACGGATTTATTTAGGTTGAAGCTAAAGTGAGATAAAGATATGACAAAAGGTCCATTAATTTCAAATGATCCAATGTATCAATTGCTTAGAGAAGGAAATATTGAGGAGTTTAATGCCAAAAAACAATCCGGTGATTATTGTAATTTAAAAGCCTGTGATTTTCGTTCGCTGGATTTACGGGGACTGGATGCAGCAGGGCTGGATTTTAGAGGTGCTTATTTTCGTCAGGCTGATTTAAGAGGAATTGATTTACGTGGTTCTCTGCTGGATGGATGCAGTTTAAATGCTGCTAAAATATCCGGTACTTATTTTCCTCTGAATATTCCCGCACAGGAAATTCTACTATCTCTGGAGCATGGCACCCGGTTAAGGGTGATCCATGAGAAAAAAGAGCCGTAGCTAGAGAATTAAATGAAAGACAGTGGTTTTTAATGGGTCAGCTGGCCCATTTCTGCTGATTCTGCTGTTGATTTAATAATTGTTGAATGGCATTAATGCCCTTATCAGAAAACTTTTCCTGTTCTGCTGCACTGTTTCTGAACATGACACCGAAGCCTTTACCGCTATTATGAATAATAATGGCCGGGATCTGTATCGGCGTATCAGATAATGCAGGTACATTAAGGGTAATTTCTATATCTGAATAATGAGACAGT
This sequence comes from Gammaproteobacteria bacterium, assembly GCA_027071355.1. GTDB lineage: Bacteria > Pseudomonadota > Gammaproteobacteria > GRL18 > GRL18 > JANELJ01. The sequence continues at coordinate 3,726 of JALSUJ010000294.1, forward strand.
GATGCAACCACTGTTTCAATAAACATACCATCATGACTGATATTGGTTGCTTTGCCTCTGAGTAAACCAATTGCCGGGTAGTTAATGACTAGATTGATATCTACTGATTTTCTACTATTCCATCGTTTGTTCATAATATTCCCCCATAGATTATTGGTATTTTTTCCCCGCTGATTTTTATATGCGGGAAAAAAAAGACATATTGATTCAGGATGTTTTATCCTGGTCAATATGTCCCATTTTAATGACCAGAAAAAAATTTATCTGGTCAACCTCCACTAAAAAAGTTTTTCCATTCCATGGAAAAGAGAATATCCTTAGTTTTGTATTATTGATATCCCTGTTGTTTTCTTCCCTGACTCTCCTTTGAAATTTGAGTCTTTGTCAATGTGTAATAATATCCATCCATAGATTTTAAATACATCCATTTTACCCGCAAACATAAACCGCTATTCTCCTGTTCCCTGGAGATAATATTTCCCTTCTTTATTATTATTGAGCTTCCTGTTTTAAGTCTGGCTCATACAGACCTGCTGTTTAATCCTTTAAGTCCTAATCCCTGAAAGCCGATCCATTGGCTATGCTCCTTCTGCTTCCTGACTTGCTAATAATTAAGCCAGGTCTGTCAGCGCAGTTATTCCGTTACTGTGAGGCTATTTTATTAACTTTATCCATGCAGGATAATTGGGTAGTTTACTGTAAGACTAGGGGGAATCCCTGATGAGAATTAAAAATGTTATTTAAAAACAAATAGATAGTATTGTTTTAAAGGGGGGAACTATTTATTTTTATTGAGAACTTTATCTCATTATAAAAGCAATTAATACCGTCAGCCGCTATTGCGGTTGACGGTATTAATATTTGGCCTAATGGTTATTGGCCTGTATGGTTACTTTAACCAGTTGTGCAACAGAGCTGGCCTCCATTTTTTCCATCATTCGGGCCCGGTGTACTTCAACCGTTTTAATGCTGACATTCAATTCATGGGCAATTACCTTATTAGGCTTGCCTTCTGTTACTCTTAACATGACTTCATGTTCACGAGGTGTCAAAGAGGCAATACGTCGATCAATAGACTCATTCTGGATCAGGGATTCTCTGGCTTCACTGTTTTGCTTCAGGCCACGTTGTACGGCATCCAGTAATAACTGATCATTAAAGGGTTTTTCAATAAAGTCAAATGCACCGCGCTTTAATGCACGTACTGCCATAGGCACATCACCATGGCCGGTAATAAAAATTAAGGGCAGGTTGATACCCCGTTTTTTCATTTCTTCCTGTGCTTCAAGGCCACTCATTCCGGGCATTCTGACATCCATAACAATACAGCCGGATTCATTTTTATAATTTTCCAGAAATTCATCAGCAGAAATAAAGCTACAAACTTGTAAACCAATGGATTCAATTAACCAGGCGGTTGACTGGCGCACCGCTTCGTCGTCATCCACAATAAAGACTAAAGCATTATCACTCATTATTTTTGTTTCCTAAATGTTCTTCCGTAACAGGTAGTGTAAAACAGAACCGGGCCCCAACGGCAGGATTATTTTCAGCATATAACTTACCATCATGAGCTTCAATAATGGAACTGCTGATTGATAATCCCATGCCCATACCACTGGTTTTGGTGGTAAAAAAAGGGTTAAAAATTCGTTTGAGCTTATCTTCACTGATTCCGTGACCGCTGTCAATAACACATAATTCGATAAAATTATTATCACTGAGTCGGGTAGACACTTTGATATTGGGGTTCTCGTTTCCTGACATGGCTTCGATGCCGTTTTTGAGTAAATTAATGAGCACCTGTTCAATTTGAATAATGTCAGCCAGAACAGGGGGTAGATCTTCCTCCAGATCCAGTGTCAGAGAAATCTGTTTATTACTTAACTGACTTTCCAGAAAACCGGTGACTTCATTAACAATATGATTGATTTCAGTATAGGTTTTATGAGATTCTCCCTTGCGCACAAAACTGCGTAGACGACGGATAATACCGCCGGCTCTATCCGCTTGCTGGGCCGTAAGCTGTAAGGCATTAATAATGGCTTCGGGATCATTTTTTTCCATTTTAAGCAGGCGAATACAACCCTGCACATAGGTATTAATAGCAGACAGGGGTTGATTCAGTTCATGCGCCAGTCCAGAGGCCATTTCGCCCATAGTGCTCAGTCTGGCTACATGAGCCAGTTCCGCCTGATGGGTCAAGGCCTGTTCCTGGGCATGTTGACGTTCTCTGATTTCCAGTTCCAGTGACTCTTTGGAGGATTTAAGACGGTTGTTCAGATCTCTGGAAGAACGTAGATACATGATCAGAATCACCAGTAAAAAACAAATCACCAGAAAACTGAGCCAGTATTGCAGTTTGGGAGAAAATGAAGATTCGTCCTGTTGTTCAGCAATTTCCAGCTCTCTGGAGAGGGTAAATAATTTATCCAGATCATTGTAGTTCTGAGCAAAAGTCCAGTGATATTGCTCCAGTAGATAATTATCATGATCATTTTTTTTATGACCAATTAGATAGATGATCATCTGATTGACCATATCATCATTAATAAACCAGGCTCTGGCAAAAGCCCATTCCGGAACCAGTACTGAGCTATGTAAAAAAGGTGCATGCCAGCCGCGTCGGGGATGTATTAGACGTAAGGATTCCAGAGTGGTTTTGTCCAGTTGTTTTTCCAGCATTCCGGATTTGGTTACCAGAGCGTCAACTTTACCCTGTTCCAGCCAGGAAAGCGCCAGATCGGTACGGTCCAGAACCAGAATTTTAATATTATCCCCTATAATTAAATCGTGGTTTTTCAAAAATTTTTCCAGAAACAGTTCAGATGTAGAATATTCTCCTTCCAGCAGAGCAATCCGTTTACCTTCCAGATCCGTAATTTGAGTGATATTAGAATTGCTGTTCAAGGTAAAAATAGATAAGGCTTCTGAACTGATGTATTCGTTATCAAATTTTTCTGTGCGGGTGAGCAAGCGTAATACATCGTGTTTCTTTTCCAGAATCAAATAGCTAAAGGCATCACTGATAATAAAATCCAGTGCATCATTTTCCAGTGCATCAACCATCTTGTCGGGAGATAAAAAAACAGCTGTAAAATGATAGTCGGGATGCTGGTTCAGCCGATCAAGGGTTAATTGCCAGGGAGAGTCCTGTAACTGATGCTGGTGTCCGGAATGTAAGGTTAGTATGCCAATTTTAAAGGACTGTTTTTTTTTGGCAGCATGGGCAGGCTGAGTCGAAAGCAGCAGGGCAAGGCCTATCAGGAGTAAAACTGCCGGCAATATAAAAATCCAGTGCTGTTTTTTTGTGATAGCTGTTAGCAAAAAGAGTCCCTTTTCCCGTCTTCCCAAAATAATTCAGGAACGCATAAAATTGATAACATACCGTTTTACAGGGTAAAGGTAAAGTCTGAAAAGGGGTACAGTTAAGGTACTGGAATGGGTATGAGATTTTAAAACTGTACCGCTTAATGTTATACAGGTTCAGAAGCGGGATCAGGAACTGGAATCTTCCAGGGCCGGCGGGGCATTGCCTTTAAGAATATCGACCAGTTTATTGGATAATTCCCTGGGTTCAAATTTGGCTACATAGGCATCCGCACCAACGCCTTTACCCAGGGACATATTAGCTTCTGCTGATAAAGAGGAGTGCATAATAACCGGTATACCGGTAAAACGGGGATCATTTTTAATGTGTTTGGTAAGGACATAGCCATCCATTTCCGGCATTTCAACATCGGTCAGAATAGCTTGAATATAATCAGAGACCGGCAAGCCAGTCGTTTCAGCCCGTGACGCAATTTCTTTCAATTTGTTCCATGCTTCAGCACCGTTCATAGCGCTGACGTGGGCAACGCCCATATGATCCAGAGTGCGTTCAATTTGTGAGCGAGCTACCGATGAATCATCGGCAAACAGAATGGTATAGCCCTGTCCTTCCAGAGAACTGACTTCTTCAAAATAACTTTCTTCCTGGGCAAAATGAGCGGTTTCAGCCAGTACTTTTTCGACATCCATAATCATGGCAATTCGACCGTCCTGTAACTCAGTAACCGCCGTTACCAGTCCTCCCAGACGATCTGACATCATTGGCGGTGGGACTTTGATGTCATTCCACTGCAGGCGTAAAATATTTTCTACTGAATGCACTAAAAAGCCCTGCATATGCTTATTATACTCAGTGACAATTAAAATTTGCGGCTCATCGGAAATATTCAGGCCGCAAAATTTAGGTAAATTAACCACCGGTACCATGGTACCGCGCAGACTGGTCATCCCTTCAACAGAATCAGGCATATCCGGGGCATGGGTTATATCAGGCACCTGCATGACTTCACGAACCTTAAAGACATTAATACCATAGACCTCCTGCCGCTCTGTGGTATCGTCCTTACCAAGACTGAATAAGAGTACTTCCAGCCTATTGGTTCCTGCCAGATTGGTACGTTCATCAACAGATTGAATAAAGTTAGCCATGGTAAAGTTCTCTTAAATTTTTATTACAAATAAGCCGTTTAATCAAAGTGACAGGGACAATATGCTGTCAGAAAGTAATAACGACAAATGAGCTGATAACTTTAATTATTTAAAGATAAATTCTAAAATTTTCTTAATGTAATTATAGCTTTCTATAAGCAAATACTACGACTTTTGTTGGCTTGAATCTTCCAACCCCTTCTCCTTTCATGTTGTTGTAACGAAGGAACTCCTCCTGCTTGACAAATTCCCATTTTCCTTCCTCAACTAAAGCATCCATTTTTTCTTGGTACTTGTACTTGGTTAAGTATTCCTCTCTGGTTGTGAAGATAGCATATCCACCCACTTTTAGGGAGATCAGCATTTCATCAAAGACTTCATTTCCTAAATGCCCTTCAGCAAGAATTCCTGCCGCAGTTAAGACAACAAATCTGTCTTTATATTCTTCTGGGAAGGTTTCTGGAGTACCTAAGAAGAGTTCTTTCAAATCAGCATAACTTTCTTTTTCTTTAGCTTGTTCAAGCATATTTGGGCTAGCATCAATTCCAATAACTTTTGTATATCCCTTCTCCTTCAGTTTTAATCCAACAAGTCCAGTTCCACAGCCCATATCAAAAATTTCTTCCTCTTTGCTTATTTCCAGACTCTCAACGAATTCAGCACACTTGTCAGGGTCTGGATATCCAACCTGCAGGTATACATCTTCATAATTAGAGGAAAGGTGGTCATACTGCTCCTTAATTTTATCTTGGTCAAATTGACCATGAATTTTAAGTTCTTCGTCAGTAAATTTAGTAGTGTTATCAGTACTTATCATTTTTAATTTGGATATTTTATTAAGATT
>JALSUJ010000295.1 GCA_027071355.1 Gammaproteobacteria bacterium
GTCAGGCGCGAGCCGTGGTTTATAAATGTGAAGATGACAATGACAATATCATTTTTTCAGATGAACCCTGCAAAAAAGGTCAGTCCAGTACTAAAGTACGCTGGTTAAAAAATAGCCATTCTGCAAAACCTGCTAAAAAAACTAAAACTCTGACCCCGGAACAGAAGACTGCACGTAAAGCAAAAAAAACTCATCAGGCCTATGTGCTGTTATCCTTATTAACCACCACTAAACTGGAGCTGGAAACAAAAAGTCTGCGCTGTACTTTAGAGGGAAAAACAACTGATCACCCTGAATTGCTGCTTTCTGATGGCCTTAGTATTGATTTACTGGAGGTAGACAAGATGAGCATCAATTATAAACTGGGTCATGATGAGCTTAAGGTGCATTTTATTATGCATGATGGCTATGAGGAAACCCGAATCATAAAAAAACCGTTCCCGGTGATCAGCGGTGAAGCCAGGCTGGGCAGTTTTAGTAAATCTCTGGAAGATATTAAACAGATTGAATTTTTTAATTCAAAAAAATTGCGTAAAGAACAGAAAAAACGGGACCGGACTGCACACCAAAAAACGTCAGCAGTTAAAAAAGCATCCAAGCCAGCTAAGAGTGATGAAGTACCTGTTATTGAGCTGGATTTATCTGCTGATATGGCTCCGGGCAGTGCCGCCAAACCGGTACAGGCGTTCACTAATATTCCGGGTAATAATAAGTCGCAAAAACAGCCGCAAAAGCAGCCTCAGATAAAAGTTGTGGCTAAGCATAATCCGGTTTTAAAACCTGTTATTCATAATGTACAGGGTCAACGTCTGCCAGTAGTTTTTGCTAATGACCGCACTGCTTTTTTACAACGGGGAACACTCTCCAGCCGTAAAGGCCAACAGTCTGCACCCAGGGGTATTTTTATTCTCAATAAGCGGGAACAAATTCCTTATACCCGAATTAGAAGCATTCGTGTGAGGCCAACTGCTGACCGCTCAAAACTGGTCGTGGCTGTGGCATTGAAAGACGGTGAAATTAAAATGGAAAATATGTCTGAACCCTTTACCCGGATACAGGGTAAAACAAGCTCCGGGAACTTTGACTATTCGTTACTGGAATTAAAGTCTATTAGTTTTTAGAGCTGCTGTTTTGTGGTAATATTGATATTTTATTTTGCAGTCATTACTCAGTAAAACTCTGTAACTGCAGACTACCTGTTTAGATATTCAGTCAGATATGAGAACAGATTACAAATTTTACTGAGTGCGTATCATTTTATGTCTATTAGCCAATAAAGTGCTTTACCCTGAATCATGCCAGCCATACAGCGACAGTTTAAACGCATTCCTTTGTGGATCACCGTAGATTATGCCTCGATTCTACATATGCCGCATGATATCCGGGACTGGCTACTGGACAGTGCTTCTCTTACCCTGAGAATTAAGTCTTATTGCCGGAATAATCAACTGGGTTGCTTTTCGGTACGTTTGCTCAGTCAGGGAATGGGGATCCCTTCCAATGACGAGGTGCAGCGCCTAAAACTCAAAAGCCGTCGTTATGCCCTGATCCGGGAAGTGGTTTTATACTGTGGAAGTACCCCACTGATTTATGCCCGAACGGTTATACCGGTAAAAACCCTGAGTGGCGCACAGCGTCAGCTGGGGCATCTGGGCAATCGGCCTCTGGGAGAGTTTTTATTTGCCCAGCCGGAACTGCAGCGAGATGTTATGGAAATTGCCCTGGTTAAGGAAGGTCATCAGTTATATGATTCTGCTTCAGCCTGTATTGAACATTCACCAGATAATATCTGGGCCAGGCGTTCAGTCTTTCGTCTGGGTAAAAAACCTTTATTAGTGGCAGAAGTTTTTTTACCGGATGTGCTGCAGCAATCTCATCATCATGCTTCAATGGCACAGTTAGCTCCAGTGCTTAAAGCGAGTTTTGGAGCAGAACTTCAGGTGGATGAATCCTGATGAGTTCAGTTATACCGAGTTTCCTAAGTCGGGAAAAACTTTATCAATATTATCTCCTGATGCGTATGGATCGACCCATAGGCACTTTTTTACTCTTATGGCCGACTTTATGGGCTATCTGGATTGCGGCAGATGGACAGCCTTCGGCTCGCATTGTAGTCATTTTTTCGCTGGGTGTATTTATTATGCGTGCGGCGGGTTGTGTGATCAATGATTTTGCTGATCGTCATATTGATAAACATATAGAGCGTACTAAAAACCGGCCTGTGACATCGGGTAAGGTCAGTTCTAAAGAAGCCTTATTATTGTTTGTTGTGTGTATTTTACTGGCTTTTTTGCTGGTGTTATTCCTCAATCCACTGACCATTGCCCTGAGTGTTGTCGCTCTATTACTGGCAGCGATATACCCTTTTATGAAGCGTTTTACTCATTATCCGCAGATAGTACTGGGGATGGCATTCAGCTGGGCTATTCCCATGAGTTTTTCTGCACAGTTAAATTCAGTTCCTGCGGTGGCCTGGATTCTGTATTTTGTTACCATACTCTGGATTGTGGCTTATGACACCATGTATGCCATGGCGGATCGAGAGGATGATCTTAAAATTGGGGTCAAATCAACGGCTATTATTTTTGGCAATAAAGATCGTCTGATTATAGCGCTGATACAAATAGCCTTTTTATGTGGGATGATTCTGCTTGCCTGGCTGGTAAAAGGCGGCGTTTATTTTTATCTTGGTATCGTACTGGCCGCTTTTTTTAGTCTGTATCAGCAGTATCTTTTGCGTGAACGTGAAAAAAATGCCTGTTTTCAGGCTTTTTTAAATAATAACTGGCTTGGAATGAGTATTTTTATTGGCATTTTTCTGGATTCTTTGCCATAGTTAAGAGAGCGTATAAAAATTAAATAACTTCTCACCTTTGAAGATCTTAACGTAGAATCTTAAAGTAAAAAGAGACCCTGCCAGAATGTTGACAAATTGATAATGCAATTACCTTTTATTTTAAAAAGAAAAAACAAAAAAGGTTTGATTGGTGTTGATATTCAACCCCTGGGGATAGCCATCGCACATATTTTGCCTGCGGAACAGGAGGGGGGCAAACCAGTCTTAAAACAATGTGCTTTTCAGGCCTTTGATCCGGATGATCCCGAAGATATTCTACGTACTTTGAAACAGCTTTTAAGCAGCTTTCCTGTTAAACAGTTTGCCTGTAACGCCTCTATTTCTGATACTGCCTATGAATTATTGCTGATAGATGCCCCTAAAGTTGAATCCAGTGAGCTGAAACAGGCAGTACGCTGGCGAGTTAAAGAACAGCTTCCTTATCATATTGATGATGCGGTCATTGACGTGTTTGAAATCCCCGGTCAGCCAAGTAATCGTCAGCAGTTAATGTATGTGGTTGCATCTCAGCAGCTGGATATTGATTCACGTGCTCTGCTTTTAAAACAGGCGGGTCTGAATCTCCATTCAATTGATATTTATGAACTGGCGCAGCGAAATATTGCCACCATCCTGCCTGAAGATAAAGAAGGTATTGTAATGTTGCGTATCAATAGCACGGGCGGTTTGCTTACTATTACTCGAAATGGCAGCCTGTATTTAACCCGTAAAATTGATTTTAATATTCATCGGCTCAGGCTTGCATTAGAACAATCTGAGGAGCAATTATCGCAAGAAACACCAGTAAATAGTGATGATATTGAGCTGAATATTGATGAAACAGAGGAGCAATGGGATGGTGGTGACAGTGCCGATGATAGCTCTGGTGATTACAGCGGGGATGATTTCGCTAATAATCTGGAGGAAGACATAGACTCTGAGGTGGCCGGCCTGTCTGCTCAAAGCAAAGTGATTGTTGATGAACTGGTACTGGAAATTCAGCGTTCACTGGATTATTACATCAGTCATTTTAACCAGAGAGCTGTAAATAAAATTATGCTTGCGCCAATGGATCTGGATGTCACAGAACTCATAGCCTATATCAACGATATGTTAGGTGTTAAAGTGGAGGTGCTGGATTTTAACCATTATCTGAACCTTAAAAAGCCACTGGATAATATTATTCAGTCACATTGTTTTAATGCCGTGGGTCTGGCTTTGCGTCAGGAATCGGATTAGGGGCAGAACACCACTATGCAGACAGCTATGCAGCAGCAAATTAATTTATACCAGCCGGATGATGCTTTAGCAAAGGAACCTTTTTCAGCGACGGCCATGCTGACGGTTGTTATTCTTACTCTATTGTTAATGGTGTCTTTTTATGCGCTGCTGCAATGGAAAAAAAATGATCTGGAAGCTCAAATTGTGCGTTTAAATAAGCAGAGTGAACAGGTTCAGAAAGTACTTGAGAAGCTGGAGGCAACAGTCAATAAACTGACCGATTCAAAAAACGAACAACAGCAGCTGAACTATTTTAAACGGGTCTATGCCAGCAAGCAAACGGCACTTGAAGAGCTATCCAATATGGTCAGCGGCAATAGTAAGGGCTTGTCCGGATATTTTTCCGCACTGGCCAGAAATAATCTAAATGACGTCTGGTTTAATATTATAGATGTCTATTCAGGAGGCGAGCAATTACTTTTGCAGGGGCAGACCAGCGATGCCAGAAGTCTTCCTGTGCTGGTTAATCTGCTCAAAGAGGAAAGTATTTTTAAAGGACTTGATTTTCGACTTTTTAAAGTACAGCGGGATGACAAAAAAACCGTATTAGAATTTATGCTGCAGACACAGATTAAAGCACCCGCAATAGAACCGGTGCAATAGCATCTATTATTATGAAAAATAAACTGAATCTACTACAGGAACTGATTAATAAACTATCCACCAGAGAGAGAGTTCTGGTTCTGGCTGGTGTACTGTCCCTTATTTATATTATCTGGGATACTTTTCTGATTGTACCGCTGCAGCAGCAGAACAAAGCCTTGCTTCTGCAGTATCAAACCATACAAAATCAGTTGTCTGATTTGAATAAGCGACGTATTCTTGCCGATGGCCTGTTAAAAAATTCAAAAAGAAAACAGCTGTTAGCTGAAATAAATCAGGTGCAAAGTGAAATTAAAAATTTTAACCAGCGTATTAGTGAACGTCTGCAGGGTAGAGTAGCTCCTGAAAATATGTCGGCTATGTTAAATGATGTGCTGCAAAATAATACCCGTCTGGAATTAATACGCATTAATAATTTTCCTGCAGAACCTTTCTTAAAGGATAAAGAGAGCAGCCAGCAGACGACACCATCAAAGACGGACATCGTAAATGAAATAGATCCAGGTATGGCCGGTATTTATAAACATTCTCTGGAAATGGAGCTGGAAGGTAATTATCTGGATATATTAGCTTATTTACAGTCACTGGAAGCTATGCAATGGAAAATTTTCTGGGATCAGGTACGAATGGAAGTCCTGGAGCATCCCAGAATTAAAGTAATTATTAAAGTGCATACCTTCAGCCTGAAAGATGGTTGGTTAAGAGTATGAGACAGTACCTGCTTATTTTGATATTAACTCTGTTGCTGGTCATGAATGCCGGGGCAGAAAAATTATTAAGCGATCCAACCCGTCCGCCATCTTCGGGTGCTCTGGTCAATAATAAAAGTGCCGGAAAAAAAATTAACTATAAAGTATCGCAGATTCATACCGGATCAGGGAAAAGTTTTGCCACTATTAATGATCAGCATGTCACCATAGGTGAGCGAATAGGGGATGCAGAAGTGCTTGCTATTCAATCAACCAGTGTTAGCTTGCTTATCAATGGTGATGTTCATCAAATTACTATTGTGCCGTCTATAAAGAATTATAAGAAGTAGTTATATGTCAAAATTATTTAAAAAAAATTATTACTTATGGGCTATTTTATTCAGTCTGTTGCTGCTGGTGTCAGGATGTTCCCTGGAAAAAGAACTACCACCGGCCAGAGATTTATCTGAAGTTAATGAGACTTTTGACACAGCACTGAAAGAAAATAGTCGTATTGCAGATGAGGCAAAAAATTCCGCTAACAGTTCTGCATTATTAAAAGCGACACAGCAAAAAGAAAATGAAACCGTTCTTAATGCTTTATTACCACCGGTATCTGCTCCCGGGAAACCCAGGGAGAAACATTTTAATGTAGTAGTTAATGAAATACCTGCCCATGAGTTTTATATGGGGCTGGTGGAAGACAGTCAGTATAATATTATTGTTAATCCTGCTGTACAGGGTAATATTTCACTTAACTTAAAGGACGTAACGATTGATGATGTGATGAATATTGTTCGTGAAGTCTATGGTTTTTCTTATAAGAAAAAGGGTAAAAATTATTTCGTCTATCCCAATTCACTGCAGACTAAACTGTTTAGAATAAACTATCTTAACTTATCCAGAATAGGTTCTTCATCTATTGATGTCAGTTCCGGTCAGATCACCAAATCTGTGAATAATAACCGCTCAGGTAATTCATCTTCCAGTAATAGCGGAAGACGTTCAGGAAACAGCACGGTCAACACTAAATTCGGTAGCCAGCTTAAAACTGAATTTAAGGTTGATTTGTGGAAAGAGCTGTCGGATTCCCTGCGTACTATTATAGGTAATGAAAATGGTCGGAAGATTGTTGTCAATCCACAGACTGGAGTCATTCTGGTTAAGGCTATGCCTGATGAATTATCCAGAGTACAGGAATTTCTGGAAGCCACACAGATGATTATGGGACGTCAGGTTCTGCTGGAAGCAAAAATTGTTGAAGTTGAACTGTCTGATGGTTTTCAGGCAGGTATCAGCTGGGCAGCTATTGGCAAACCGGGAGCTGGAAAAACCATTACCGGGGGACAGGTGGGTATTAACTCACTGGTGACCAATGTGGTTTTACCCGGCACCGCACCACGTGCGGTAGAAACCGGTAGCGGTTTTAAACCCCTTGGCAGTGAATTAGCCGGACCCTTTGGTGGTGTATTTGCATTGGCTCTGGATCTGAATGACTTTAAGGCTATGATTGAATTACTGGGTACTCAGGGTAATGTTCAGGTGCTTTCCAGTCCAAGAATCGCTACTATGAATAATCAGAAAGCGGTCATAAAAGTGGGTACCGATCGTTTTTTTGTGACCGATCTGAACTCCAGTAATACTTCTGGTACCGATGGCAGTGCCAGTCAAATTCCCGATGTGGAATTAACCCCCTTCTTTTCCGGGGTGGCTCTGGATGTAACCCCTCAGATTGATGATAGCGGAGAAATTATTCTGCATGTACATCCATCAATTAGTAATGTCACAGAAGATAATCGCACTATTAGTTTTTCAGATAGTCTGGCTATTTCCCTGCCTATGGCGAAAAGTACAATTCGTGAGTCAGATAGTATTATTCGTGCTAAAAATGGGCAAATGGTTATTATCGGCGGCTTAATGAGTACCAAGGCAACCGATGATAATTCCAGTGTGCCATTTTTTGGCGACCTGCCTCTGGTAGGTAATGCCTTTAAGCACCAGCGGGAATTAGCCGTTAAATCTGAACTGGTTATTATGTTAAAAGCCACTTATCTGGAAGATGATTCAGCCATCAATCGTTCTCTGGCAGAAACTCAGGAACGTTTCAGGAAACTGGAATCCTATGATGTCAGCGGCAGACCTTCAACAAAAGAGCCATCAACCTGGTTTAAATTCGGAGATAAAAGCAGTACTGCTAAAACCAGCCCATAAGATTGAAATTTCTGCTTGCCCTGAAAACAACAATTAAAACTATATGAGTATCTTGATTACAATGACTAATTTGTGCAGACTGTCTGTTAATAATGTATCTTGAATTTTTCAATCTGGATAAAGAACCGTTTACCCTCACTCCCGACACACGTTTTTTTCTGGATTCGGGCCCATTTAAGGATGCCCTGGAAACTTTAATTATAGCCATAGAAAATGGTGAAGGTTTTATTAAAGTGACTGGCGAAGTCGGTACTGGAAAAACCCTGTTGTGTCGAAAACTGCTTAATACGGTAGCGGAAAATATTGTTACCAGTTATATTCCTAATCCCAATATTTCTTCTAAAACACTAACCGTTTCTATTGCCAGAGAACTGGGCATGAAATACCCGGCATCTGCCAATGAATATACTTTACAACAACTGATAACGACAAAATTGATGCAGTATTATCAGAACAATCAGAAAGTTATTTTGTGTATTGATGAAGCTCAGGCTATGCCGGATAAAACCCTGGAAGCATTAAGATTACTAACCAACCTGGAAACAGAACAGGGTAAACTGCTACAGATTATTCTGTTTGGTCAGCCGGAACTGGATGAAAAGTTAAAATCCAGACACCTTCGACAGTTCAGACAGCGAGTCAGTTTTTCTATTACCTTAAAGCATCTTAATATGGACGTTATGGTGGAATATCTGAGTTGTCGTTTACTGATTGCAGGATATAAAGGCGGTCAATTATTCCCGCTTAAATCACTTAAATTACTGCATCGATACAGCCGGGGTATTCCTCGTCTGATTAATCTGATTGTCCATAAAGCCATGTTGCTGTGTTATGGTAAAGGCGAAAAACAGATCACCACAGCTATTATGAAACAGGCCATTAAAGATACCGAAGATGCCTATGAAGAAAAAGCAAGCAATGCTTTAAGGTATAAACTTATAACCGCTGTTGTACTTATTATCAGTATTGTAAGTGCTGTTTACTGGGCATACCAATGAGTGTAATTAATCAAATGCTGCGTGATCTTGAAGCACGTAAGGAAAAGAGGGCAACGCAAACTCATTATATTGATGAAATAAATATTATTGCAGATAAAAATCATAGTAAATATTTCTATCTATGGTTTATTGCAGGCTTTACTCTGTTACTGGCAACTGTTCTGTTTTATTTTTTTCAGATGCCTGATTATAGTCAGAACAATACAGAGCTTGAGAATATTGTTGATTTACCGGTAGAACTGGCCGCTATTGAATCGCATTCTGATAACTCCAAAGCGATAGAAAAAACAGTAATAATGCCCGATAAAGTGCAGCCAGAAAAGCCAGTGACATTAACCGACAGAAAAGCCAGGACGCTAACTACAATACCCGAAAAAACACCCGAAAAAACACCCGAAAAGAAAGTTGAATCGGGTTATAAAAATAAC
>JALSUJ010000296.1 GCA_027071355.1 Gammaproteobacteria bacterium
GTAAAGCATCATCCCAGGGATTTTTGGTAGCTTCCAGTCGTATTTTTAGTTTTTTAATAACTCGTTTCTGAAAAAAGTTAAATAATAGAGCAATTAAAATAATTAGAAATGCTTCAGTGACCCAAAGACCATCACCGCGCAGAAAATCCAGTTGCAGCAACCACTGTTTTAACTCAAATTCAGCAGTATCCATATTAGCCTCTTGCAATTTATAATTGATAATTAGTCGGATCCAGCAGATCCTGTGAAGGGTCTTCAACATACTTACCCAGCATAGTGCGGACCTCTTTCCAGCGAGTCTTATTCACCAGTTCATCTCTGCTGACAAGCTGTCTACCATGTAAGTGAGTTAACCTCAAACTGGAGGCCGGATTGGTATAATCTTTCAGGCTCCTGACCACATCCCATGCTGCATCTCGGTTATTACAGACCAGAATCATATCACATCCGGCTGCCAGTGACAGTTGAGCCCGTTGAATATAATCGCCGGCAATAACCGCACCTTCCATACTCAGATCATCGCTGAAAACCGCCCCCTGAAAATGCATTTTATCGCGCAGCAGTGTTTTCATCCAGAAACGGGAAAAACCGGCCGGTTGAGGATCGACTCTGGAATAAATAACATGAGCCATCATCAGAGCATTCATGCCGCTGTCTATCATAAACTGAAATGGCCGCAGATCCTCCAGCTCAATATCCACAAAAGGCCGTTCGTCTACCGGCATGGCCACATGTGAGTCCGCTGCAATCGAACCATGACCAGGAAAGTGCTTCCCTGTTGCCTGCATGCCAGCTTCATCCATCCCTGCTGTAAAAGCCTGTGCCAGTTTTCCAGTCGCAAAGGGATCGCTATGAAAAGCTCGATCACCAATAACGCTACTAATACCTTTATCCAGATCCAGTACCGGAGCAAAACTAATATCAATACCAGTAGAACGGATCTCACTGGCCATTAACCAGCCGCATTGCCGAGCCATATCCAGAGCCAGTTTTTGATCGGTATCATAAATTTCTCCAAAACGACGCATGGCAGGCAAAATAGTAAAGCCATCTTTAAAACGCTGTACCCTGCCTCCTTCCTGATCAACAGCTATTAATAAACGCGGCGTTTTAATATCATGCAGCGCCTGAACCAGCTGCTCCAGCTGTTCCAGTGAGTGAAAATTCCGACTAAATAAAATAACACCACCAACAACCGGATCAGCTAACAACTCTCTATCCTCAGTCGTAAGCTCATAGCCATCAATGTCCACCATTACAGGACCCAGGGTCATAGTATTCTTCCTTTATAAATTAGCACGTTCAGTATTCAGCGTTGAGCGTTGAGCGTTGAGCGTTGAGCGTTGAGCAAAAGATTAAAAAACACCTATTTCCCTTGTCAAACAAATATTCTCTTATCTCTTATTTTTTTGCTCTGGCTCTTTCTGAACGCTCAACGCTCAGCGCTGAACGCTATCTCTTAACATCCAGCATATCCCGAATGCTATCGCCCAGCATATTAACTGCCAGCACTACCATCATCAATGCAATACCCGGTACCAGTACCATATGCGGGGCCATTAACAGGTACTGGCTGCCATCTCTGATCATACTGCCCCAGGAGGCTTCGGGGGCCTGAATACCCAGGCCAAGAAATGACAGGCCGGCTTCAGCAATGACTACACTGGCGATTCCGAAGGTTAATTCTATTAATAACGGGGCTATTGTCAGCGGCAGTATATGATAAATAATTATCCGGCTATGGGATGCACCCAGTGAACGGGCAGACAGTACATGTTCACTTTGTTTAATTGACATGACCTGCGCTCTGGATAGACGGGCAAAACCAACCCAGCCAACCACACTCAGGGCAATGATCACATTGGTAATGCCCGGTCCCATTAAGCCGGATAAGGCAATAGCTAGCAAAATACCCGGAAATGCCATAAAAATATCAATAATACGAACCATCAGATGATCCCATCGACCACCGGCATAAGCACTGATAACACCAATACTAGTGCCGACCAACAGGGAAACCAGCACTACACCAAAAGCCACCGTAAAGGAAGTAT
The DNA here is from genome assembly GCA_027071355.1 of Gammaproteobacteria bacterium. Lineage (GTDB taxonomy): Bacteria > Pseudomonadota > Gammaproteobacteria > GRL18 > GRL18 > JANELJ01. The sequence continues at coordinate 2,055 of JALSUJ010000296.1, forward strand.
AGGCACCCGCCATCAGACGATCAAACAGCGGTCGACCTAAATCATCATAGCCAAAGATACTGTTTTGATCCGCTGTCTTGAGGATTTTTTCCAGCACAATGCTATTGGGATGCAAGTCCATCACCGGTACCAGGATCACCATCAGCAGCCAGACACTCAGAACACTGATTGAAAAATAAAAACGCATATTGTACCCGGATATACATTTTATCATCGGCTTAAACGAATCCTTGGATCCAGCACACCATAAACAATATCAGTCAGAGTATTAATGATGACATAGGTGGTACTGATCAACAGAATGCAGGCCTGAACTACCGGATAATCACGTTTTTGAATGGATTCTATGGTTAACTGCCCCAGGCCTGGCCAGGAAAAAACCATTTCCGTGATCACGGCACCTGCCAGTAAAGCCCCGATTTGCAGTCCAATCAAAGTCACTACCGGCAGCATGGCATTTTTTAAGGCATGTAAACCAATCACCCGTGCGGTTCCCAGCCCTTTGGCTCTGGCCGTGCGAATATAGTCTTCATTTAACACCTCAAGCAATGAGGCTCTGATCATACGGGACAAAATAGCGGCCAGAGCCGTGCCCAGAGTCAAAGCCGGTAAGACCAGAGAAATCAGGCCATCCCGGCCGCTGACAGGAAACCAGCCAAGCATTATAGAAAATAATAAAATTAATAATGGCCCCATCAGAAAATTAGGAATAGAAATTCCCAGCAGAGAAAATGTCATGGCCGTGGTATCTTGCCAGCGATCCTTTTTTAAGGCCGCCAGAATGCCCAGAGGAAAGGCCATTAGAAAAGCCACCAGCAAGGCTGCCAGAGTCAGCTCAACGGTCGGTGGAATACGTTCTACAAGCAGTTCTGAAACAGGCTGTTTAGAATGCAGAGAAGTGCCTAAATCAAACTGGCTCAGCTTATACAGGTATTGATAAAATTGTTCCGTCAGGGGTTTATCCAGGCCCAGAGTCTGACGCAGCATTTCTCTGTCCACCGAACTGGCTGATTCACCCAGCATCACCTCTACCGGATCACCGGGCACCATGTGGATTAGCATAAAGACTATAAATACCACACCAAAAATAACTATCAGCGCACTAAAAATGCGACATAAAATATAGCCTGACATCAGACACAAATCTCAGTTATCACTGAATCAGCCCTCAATATAGACTGCCAGGCCGGTAGCAACCTGCTCAAACAGTTTTATAATGTCAGCATTACGCATTTTTATACAGCCATGGGAGCTGGGTATACCCATGGGGTTGCTGTCCGGACAGCCATGAATATAGATATAACGTCGCATGGTATCCCGCTCTCCCAGACGATTAAAGCCTGGCTCCAGACCACTGAGCCACAGAATACGGGTTAGTATCCAGTCACGTCCCGGATATTGTGCCTGCAGTTGTTCCGACCAGAGTTCACCGGTGGGACGACGACCGACAAACACCGTGTCAGTCGGACAATCCGCACCAATTCTAGCTCGAATTTTATGCCAGCCTCTGGGTGTACATTCACTGCCGAAACGTTCTCCAACACCGTTTTTAGCGGTAGCCACCCGAGTATCAAACACAATATTTCCCGCTTTTATATACTGCAGGTTTTGTTTGACTACTGAAATAAATAAATAACTTTCTGGTACAGGTGCGCCATCAGGACCATTAAGAGGTGTTTTCATGCTTCAATTGTCATTATTCAGTTTTATCCTTAATTGTGCTGCGGTTACTGACTCTTATGGTATTGATTAAACCATCGTAATTGCCATCGGATGACAGCTGATAACCGGTTATATTTTGACGGTAAAAAACAATATTATCCTCATACCATAAGGGAATATAAGCTAACAGGGTATTTAAATATTTTTGCAGGCGTCGATACAGCACTGCCTGCCGGTTTAAGTCTGCTTCGGTTTCAGCCTGCTCTATCAACTGGTCCACTATTTTATCACTCAAACGCCCCCGGTTGGCTCCTGCAGGCGGTAATGAATGACTGTGAAAAACATAGCGAAAGATATCCGCTGTCCGAATACCCACCCAGGTCAGACTATAAAGCTGAAACTTGCCTTTTTTAATATCACCATAAAAAGTCCCCCAGTCATAACTTCTGATGTCCACATCTATCCATACTTTTTTTAACTGACTTTGAATAATAGTGGCAATGCGGATCCGAAACGGATCACTGGAAGTTTTATAGCTTAAGTGTAAACGGTTTTGCTCTGAATAACCTAATGCACGCATGATCTTAAGCGCCTTTTGAGGATTATAGTCCCAGGCTTTTAAATCAGCCCCCAGCCAGTGTGTTTCAGGAAAAAAACCACGGGCATTGTGAGCCGCGTTACCCAGAGCATAGTAAATTATTTTCTGTTTATCCAGAGCATGGGCAATAGCCTTTCTGAGTGCCAGATTGGACGTTATTTTATCCTGCAGGTTAAACCCCAGATAACTGTAATTTGAGCCGCTATGGGACAGGAACTTTATCTGTGCCTGCTGCTTCAGATAACGAATATGCTCTGGCGGCAGATTGTTCTGAATAATATCCAGTTCACCGCGTAGTAATTTTAACACCCTGATAGTAGGATCTTTAACGGTTAATAACTCAAATTCCTGAGCATCACTTCGACGCCGCAAATAAAGCTCGGTATCATAAGGCCAGCGTGAAAATTCAAACGGCCCGCTGCCCACCGGCTGATTATTAAATGCATGCCCCTGTCTGAGCAAATCTTCCGGCACAATCCCTATTGTCAAAAAAGCTGGAAACATGGGATCGTTTCGACTCAGATAAAAATCAATGGTCTTATCATCCGGAACTTCAATACGTTCAATGTGGTTGAGCAGATTGCGCTGCGGAGAACCGGTTTTTTTATCCAGCACAGCCTCATAAGTGGCTTTAACATCTCTGGCGGTTAATGGCTTACCATGATGAAAAACCGATTTTTTAATCAGGGTAAAACGATAATGACGCAGGCTTAATTGCTGCCAGGATGCAATACCCGGTATCGGCCGGTCATCTTTGCCAAACTCAACCAGAGTCTGGTATATCAGCCGGATAATACGGCTGGATACAGCGTCTGTAGCCTGTAGCGGATCTAAAGTAACCGGAGCAGAACTGATCCCCAGACGAATCACTGCACCCGCCTGTTGAGACTGTCTGCTATCACAGGACAGCAAAGCAATACAGAGGGCAGAAATTAAGACACTATAAACCAGCGGGGTTGCAGCTAAAAAAGTCCGTTTAAATAATTGAGCCAACAAAAATAGCCTGCTTATGTTTTTTTGAATAAAGCAATGGATTCAACATGTGCAGTATGGGGAAACATATCCATAACACCCGCTTTGACCAGTTTATAACCATTTTGATGCACCATTATTTCCGTATCTCTGGCCAGCGTAGACGGGTTACAGGAGATATAAACAACGGTATGAGCCCCCAGTTTAGGGAGGTACTCAGCAATTTCTCTGGCACCGCTGCGAGCCGGATCCAGTAAAATACGATCATATTTCTGCTGTGCCCATTTCATAGCAGAAAAATCTTCGAATAAATCAGCCGCGTAAAAATCGGCATTCTCAATACCGTTTTTCAGGGCATTCTGTTTAGAGCGAACCACCAGCTCAGAACTGCCTTCAACCCCAGTTACATGGGCTACTTTGCGAGCCAGGGGCAGAGTAAAATTACCCAGTCCGCAAAACAGATCCAGTACCTTATCCTCTGGCTGCGGCTCAAGCAGCTGCAGTGCCAGATTTATCATTTTTCGATTAATCTCCATATTAACCTGAGTAAAATCGGTGGGTTTAAACTCATGCACGATATTATGATCCGCTAAAGCATAACTTAAGGGCTTAAAATCCTCATCATTCTCAGGCCACAGCCGGTGAATAGTATCCGGCCCTTTAGGCTGCAGATATAAATGCAGTTTCATGCTCCGGGCATAGTCTTTAAGAATTTGCAGGTCCTGTTCGTTAAACGCTTCCAGATGACGAACAATAAAGGCCCCCTGCTCATCACCATAAGCCACTTCAATCTGAGGTATTTTCTGATACACAGACATAGAACGCAGTACTTGTGACAATTCTTTTAAGTGCATGCCCACATCAGGAAATAACACTTTACAGCTGTCCAGCTCAGCCAGAAAATTACTGTGTTTTTCCCTGAAACCTACCAGCATTTTGTCTTTTTTAAGCACAAAACGAGCACCCAGCCGGGCTTTTCTCCGATAGCCCCAGTGTGGACCGCTAAGCGGTGGCAGTATAGTCTCTGGTTCTGTTTTACCAATACGTTTCAGATTTTCCAGCAACACAGTCTGTTTTAAAATTATCTGCTGATCAGCTGCCAGATGCTGCAGACTGCAGCCGCCGCAAATACTAAAATGTTCACATTCCGGTGTTACTCGCAGAGGTGAAGCCTTAATGATTTCATGAACCTTACCCTCGGCAATGTTTTTTCGTTTGCCGGTATAAATAAAGGTTAGTTCCTCACCTTCCAGTGCCCCGTCAATAAAAACGGTCTGCTCATCAAGATGACAGACTCCTTTACCATCATGACTGACGGATTCTATGGTGACCAGGATGGGATCCTGAGGTAATTTTGCTTTACGACGTCTTCTGGCCATGACACTCTACTGTTGTGTTTAAATTGAAACCGCGATTTTAGCAGAACAGCCTGCAATAAGAAATTAGGGGCTGTTGATCTTCCATCTATTACCCGATTTCGGCCAAAATCGGCTTAACATCTTAAAGATCAACAGCCCCTGGTGCAGAAATACGCTATAATTGGCAGCTATTCCATAAAACAGGTTTTAAATGAATCCATGATATGTGCATTTAACAAATTCCGATTATTTATTTTCCTAAGTCTGCTGGTTCTGCTAAGTGCCTGTTCTCCACATCCTGGAGCAGGCAACTGGCAGGCAAAAGGCAGCAATTCTCTGAATATATCCCGCATCAATGTCGTCTTTGAAGGCACTGCAGATTTTTTCAGCAATGGACGCGATGACTCCATCCGACGTTGTTTCTGGGCTGCTACGGGTAAACAGGTACTGCAGTTTCAATGTGTTCAGTCTGACCATACCGAAATAAAAGAAACTTATGACTTTTATGTCAGTCCAAGTGGACAGGAAGCAGAATTAAAACGCGATGGCCAGCTTATTGGCCACTTTAATAAACAGGCTTATGAGTCCGTTAATAATGAACACAAGAAAAACATGGAACAACAATGAATAAAAAATTAATAGTCAGTATTATCAGTATTGTGACACTGATTCTATTTGTTTTGGGAACAGCAGAAGCAAAACGTTTTGGCGGTGGTTTCTCCTTTGGTGGAAAAAAATCCTATAGTTCTCCCTATAAACAGAGAAGTTATCAGCAAAAATCCTTCTCTCAGCAAAAAGCGGCGGCGGCCAACCAGCAGCGTAAACAGCAATTTTCCAAACGCGGTGGTTTTATGGGTATGTTAGGCGGTTTGGCACTGGGAGGTCTACTGGGTTCACTATTTTTTGGTGGCGCTTTTGAAGGTTTTAATTTCTTTGACTTTATTATGATAGGCGGTGTTATTCTACTCATTATGTGGCTGATGCAGCGTAAAACAGGTGCCTCAAGATCCCGTCCAGCAACTGCCGGAGGCTATACACCTGGACCTGGACCTGGACCTGCCTCTTCATCGGCACCCCCGTCTAATTTTAACCTTGAAAAACAGGATGCCAGTTTCAGCCAGAGTTTTGCCGAAAAGTTTGGTATGGGCAATAATGCTCATAACAATAGCCAGCAGTATAATAATGGCGATGCAGATATGAATAATGAGATTATACTGCCGCAATGGTTTGATCAGGATGAATTTCTAAATAGTGCCCGTTCTGCCTATACCCTGCTACAGGAAGCCTGGGACAAAGGTGATCTGGAAGCCATAAAAGGTCTTACTACAGATACTGTATATGCTGAAATTACACGCCAGTTTACGCAGCAGGCTAATCAGACTAATACTCGTATTTTAAAACTGGATGCCCAGTTAATTGATTTTAATGAACTCTCCGACCATACCGAAGCAGCCGTCATGTTTGATGCCGTACTGAGTGAAAATGATGCTGAAACTCAGGGGCGTGCGACTCAGGTTAAAGAATTATGGCACTTTATTCGCAGTACCCATAGTACTGAACCCACCTGGTATCTGGATGGTATTCAACAGCTGGATTAAGCAATTACCCCCATAGTTTATAAGTAAATCAATATGTTATAAAAATATTATAGTTAAATTATTAGTAATAACCCTATTGATTTAAGGTTAATTTAATTGTTATCATGAGTAAAATTCAGTAGCCAATCTGACTGCACAATGGGAATGAGACCAGGGAATTTAAGGCTATTCTCTAAGGTTAAGAGTCATAAGTCAGAAAAAATATAAACACGCTCAGTAGTTACACTGAATTCAATATAAACTTTAAATAAATCGTAACTATTCAGCATGATTTAAACCTGAAAAGAGTATTTGCCTGCAGTGCCTGTGTTTGCGGGGTTTATGGAGGCAGGATGCCGAGATAAAGCGACACAGGGATGTGCTTGAGCGTCCCCGAAAATACAGGCACTGCAGGCAGATACGGTAATTTATGCTGAGTAATCACAATAAATCAATTTAAGCGGGGAATTAATTATGAACATTATGGGTAAAATTTGTGTTAACTGTACTGTAGCAGCTGTAGCACTGATTTCTTTAGTGACTCTGGCAACCTTAATCTGGGTGTCAATGGTATAACACATTCTATATTAAGCACTTTACAGAGTAATCTTTTTCATTAAGATTACCCTGTAAATTGTTGTATCAGATTTTTAATTTATGTGGTGGATAATTAGTCGACCCTGAAAAAAGATAATCTTCACAACTCAACAGATTATCGTACAGTATTAGTTGTAATTTTATTGTTCATGATCAAATTGTTATCTGTCATTACAAAAATAT
>JALSUJ010000297.1 GCA_027071355.1 Gammaproteobacteria bacterium
CAGGGAGATACGGTAATTTATGCTGATTTTATGCTGAATAAGTTACATAAAAAATACAAATGCAGATTTACTTTAAAATCTTGCTCAAAGAGTAGATTTAATCTAGATTTATAATAAATTATTAAAATTTCAGCTTTTACCGATAAAATAATAAAGGAGTATGCTCTTGGCTAGCACGTTTAATGTCGTTTATAAAGGTTTAAAAGAGGGTGTAAGTACCGAAGAATTCGTTGACCGTTTTTGCACTACCTTTGGTATTAGTCAGTCTAAAGCTGAAAAAATTGCCACGGCCAGTACCGAAGTTATTATAAAAAAAGAGCTCGAAGAAGAACGTGCAGCCAAATACATTAAAGCCCTTGAGAAATGTGGTGCTATTGTTTATGTAAAAGAAAATTCACCCGCTGCAGTAGAAGATAATGGGTTATCTCTGGAGCCTATAGAAGGTGAAGAAAGTGGGCAGGATGGAGAAGACAATAACACTGAACCGGTATGCCCAAAATGTGGTTCCACTAATATCGAAGGTGATGAATGTCTGGATTGTGGTATTTATATTTCTAAATATCTCAGCAATCTGGAACATAGCCCGGTGGTAGAAACAACTGAGGATGAAAGCGCAGATGAGGTCAAGTTTGATTCTGAACCAACCCGTCAGATGGATACTAATCCCTATGCTCCACCGGAGGCAGATTTAATTGAATCCTCTGATAGTTCTGAGCCTGAGGCGGAAAAAGTGTCTGCCGGCAGTGGTACTGGCTGGTTAAGTCGTTCATTCTGGCATTTCAAGCAAAATCCATTTGCCTGGATAGGTGCGGTCATTGTCTTTATAATCCTCTATGCGGGGTTGTCTCTGATACCTTTTATCGGGGCTTTAGCCGTTACCCTGCTGTCTCCGGTTGTTATGGCTGGTTTTTCCATCGGTGCTCAGGAACAGGACAATGGTGGTGATTTTAGATTTGGGCATATATTTGCCGGTTTTTCCCGTAATTTGGGTCAACTGGTTTTAGTGGGTGTCTTCTATCTACTGTTTTTCATTTTAATTGCTGCTGTTTTTGGTGGGGTTTTTATGGCGACCATGGCAGGGTCAGCCCCAATGGATCCCAATGCCGGGCCGGCTGCTATTATGAATAGTATGGGGCCCGCTATGTTGATTTTGCTGTTGTTAGGCCTTTTTCTGATGATGTTTGTTTTTATGGCCTACTATTATGCACCTACCCTGGTGGCGCTGGATGATATGAGTGCAATAAGTGCCATGAAAATGAGTTTGAAAGGCTGTTTAAAAAACTGGCTGGCGCTATTAATTTTCTGGATTTTAGCCTCGTTGTTAATGTTTGTGGCCATGATACCGGTTATGCTGGGTTTGCTGGTAGTTGTACCTATGCTGCAGGCCTCTGTATACGTCTCCTATCGGAATATTTTTCATCAACAGGGATAAATAGCAGTGCCTGTATTTGCTGGGTTTATGGCGGCAGGATGCCGAGATAAAGCGACACAGGGATGTGCGCTTGAGCGTCCCCGAAAATACAGGCACTGCAGGCCGATCCATGCTTAAATTTTCTCACCTCTCCCTGCGCCGTGGCGCACAGTTACTGCTGCAGGATGTTGATCTTACCATTCATCCACGTCAGAAGGTCGGTATTACCGGTAGTAATGGCTGTGGAAAATCCAGTCTTTTTGCTCTGATCAATAATGAACTGCATGCTGATAGTGGCGAATTTAGCATGCCCCGAAAATGGGTTATTGCTCATGTGGCACAGGAGTCACCTGCAACCGAACGATCAGCTCTGGATTATGTTATTGATGGTGACCAACAGTTAAGAGCCATTGAACAGGCTATAGAAAAAGCCACTGACTCAGATAATGGGGAGCAACTGGGTCAGCTTTATTTGCAGCTGGAAGAGGCAGATGGTTATACTGCCAACAGCCGGGCGGCGCAATTGTTATCCGGCCTGGGATTTTCCCAGCGGCAGCTGAATAACCCAGTCAATAGTTTTTCCGGCGGCTGGCGTATGCGCCTGAATCTGGCACGAGCTCTTATGTGTCGCTCAGATTTATTATTGCTGGATGAACCGACCAACCACCTGGATCTGGATGCCGTACTCTGGCTGGAGGAATGGCTTAAAAAATATCCTGGTACGCTACTGCTTATTTCCCATGACCGGGATTTTCTTGATAGTGTGATGACTCATATCATTCATATCGAACATCAGATGATGACGGTTTATACTGGAAATTATTCACAGTTTGAGCGTATTCGTGCCGAACAACTGGCTCAGCAGCAGGTATTATATGAACGTCAGCAACGTGAAATCAAGCATATTCAAAGCTTTATTAACCGCTTTAAAGCTAAGGCGACCAAGGCAAAACAGGCTCAGTCCCGAGTTAAAACTCTGGAGAAAATGGAGCTTATTACTCAGGCACATGTGGATTCACCGTTTCATTTTGAGTTTCATGCCCCGGATAAAATTCCCAATCCTTTAATGGCACTGGAAGACATCAGACTGGGCTATGGAGATGAAGTGATACTGGACCATATTCATATTAATTTGCAGCCCGGTTCAAGAATTGGCTTATTAGGACATAACGGGGCGGGTAAATCGACTTTTATCAAATTGCTGGCCGGTGAATTGAAGGCGCAATCAGGACGTGCGGAAGCTTCCAGTGAATTACGTATCGGCTATTTTGCCCAGCATCAGCTGGAGCAGCTGCATCCGGAAGACACTCCACTGGAGCATTTTTTTCGTGAGAGTCAACGACTGGGTATAAAAGCCACAGAGCAGGATTTGCGTAATCATCTGGGTGGTTTTGGTTTCAGCGGTGATAAAGTTGAATCAAAAATTGCCCCGTTTTCAGGGGGTGAAAAAGCGCGTCTGGTGTTTGCTACTCTGGTGTATCAGAAGCCTAATTTATTGTTGCTGGATGAACCCACCAATCATCTGGATCTGGATATGCGCCATGCTATCAGTCTGGCTTTACAGGAATTTGAAGGTGCTATGGTGATTGTCTCTCATGACCGTCATTTACTGCGCAGTGTCAGTGATGAATTTTATCTGGTTGCCGATAAAAAAGTGGTGGTGTTTAAAGGCGATCTGGATGATTATAGAAACTGGATCACGGAACAGAAAAAGTTGGCAGCACAAACTATAAATAATTCCTCAGTCTCAGGTTCCAAACCGGAACATGACGGGACAAAAATGACAGTTTCACGAAAAGAACAGAAGCGTCTGGATGCAGAAAAAAGAAAATTATTAAAGCCCATGCAGAACCGTCTGGCCAAACTTGAACGGGAAATGGAGCAGCTTAATCAGGATAAACAGTCTCTGGAATCTACCCTGGCAGAACCGAACATTTATGAAGCAGAACAAAAACAGCAGCTCAAGGAGCTATTACAGCAACAGAGCAGACTAAGTTGCGCCATTGAGGAAAAAGAAGAACAATGGATGCTATTAAGTGAAGAGTTAGAAGGCATGCAATAGAGCATATGAAAAAACTCATTTTAAAAATAACGGCGGCTATATTTATAGTGTTTATTTTAGTCGCTATACTGGTGCCCGTTTTTGTTGATGTGAATTATTATAAAGATGAAATCTCATCGCTGGTTAAGGACTACACTGGTTTAACACTGGATATACAAGGGGATATAAGCCTTAGTGTATTAACAGGAATTAAGTTTAGTGTGACGGATGTTAAATTATCTAATGCTGAAAAAGTGATTGCAGATATTGAATCATTTACCTTAAAAGTGAGTCCTGCCAGTTTTTATTCCAGTGAAATTATAATTACCTCTGTTGATGTTAATGCCAGAAGCCTGAATATTTTGATCGATAAGAAGGGGCGTTATAATTTTATAAGCAGTACCGACTTGCAGAATAAAAACAGTGAGAATAATGACTTTGAGACGGAAGAAAAACTATCCATTAAAAAAATTGCTATTAAAAATATTCAGCTGCATATTGATAAATTAAATTATAAGAACAGCAAAAATGGTGATTTTATAGCACTGAAGCAGGCGGAAGCAAAGCTATCTCTGCTGCCCGTTATTGATCATTATCAACTGGTAATAGATAAACCATCAGTATTAGTGGATTATGAGTTTGATGGGGGGCTTGTAATTAAGCACGCACTACTTAAGCAATATCAACTCAAAGATCTGGTGCTGGATTTTACTGATGATAATGGAGTATTCAGTACTGATACATTCCATTTTAGTTTTATGCAGCAACATCCTGAAGAGAAAAAAAATAAGACTCAATCCGGTTCCAGGTTAATGTTTAAGTTCGCTGCAAATGGAGAGTTAAAACTGGAGCTTGCTTATCCGAAAGCGGATAAAGGAACATTATTATGGTCTAAGCCTGAGTCGCTCAGGATTGAGATGCCAGTACTGGATTTATCTAAACTGCAAGTTCAGGATAGGGCTTATACTTTTAATGCGGATCAAATACATTTAACCTTATCCCCGCAAAATCTGTATGAAAAAGGGCTATCAAAACTGGATGAGCTAACCATACAGTCAATACACCTGAAAGGTGATAAGATAAAAATGCTCACACCTGAACAGAGACAGTATTCTTTCAGTTCCATTGATACGATACTAAAACAGTTTCCGGTCTTTAAAAATGGAAGCTATGTAAAGCCCTTTTCAAAAAACTTTCTGACACGTTTTGCTCAACAGGGAGAGTTTAGTTTAAAGACCGGACAGTTGTTTGGGGATGACTTTGGGATGGAAAAATTTGAGGTACTTATTCAGGGTAAGCAGCAACAAATTGTACTTTCAAAACTATCCCTGCACGCTATGAATTCGGTATTGTTGTCAAAAGGTAAAATATTCTGGGACAAAAATAAAACCCGCTGGCAATTAAATATTAAGAGTCAGAAACTCAATGTGAAACCCATTTCAGAATTATTTCAAACCGGTCATATTCTTGAGGGTTATGTTGCCATAAATAATGATTTGTCCGGTATCCTTGTTAAAAATGATTTTCAGATCCTTGAAGGTAAGGCTTTATTGACCGGTAATAATCTGCAATTAAGCGGCTTTGACTTAAATAAGGTACTTGAAGATTTTCAGAATTCACAAAGTGTTGGTTTAGTGGACGTGGGTGCTGTGGTACTATTAGGTCCGGCAGGGGTTCTTGTTAGTAAAGGTAATGATTATCGAAACCTGATTGATAGTATTTCTAATAAAGGTAGTAGTAAGATAACAGCAATTCATTCAGATATATCATTTACAAAAGGCATCGCAACGATGCAGGATGTGGCCTTCTCTACCGATAAATATCGTCTGGCTATTACTGGTAAAATTGATACTATTAATGATAAGTTTGTCAATTTTAGTGTGGCAACTGTGGATAAAAAGGGTTGTCCAGTCTATGTGGAACAGGTTATGGGAAGCCTGTCTTCGCCTAAAGTTAAGAAAGTTAATGTACTGGTCAGCAGTGTCGTTAATCCAATTCAGTCGGTTATCAGTAAGGTGGCCAAAGCCGTCAACATGGATTGTGAAAAGTCCTTTTATAAAGGTGCTGTAGCGCCACCGGCACGGTAATTTATGCTGAGTAATCATTATTTTAATGACATAATATATCAGAATTTACCTTGATTAATGTACAGAAAATGATTAGTCTTTAGATAGTTGCAGTGTTAATTGGTAAAAAGAGGTAGCAATATGTCGGCAGAAATCAGTTATTTATTACCCAAAAATAAACGTCCGGTCTGGACTTCTGAACTGGAGGTACTGGATGGTGAAGACGATGCAATTCCTATGACAGAAATTCCTCTATTAGGTTTTATTACTGCGGGTCTGCCTATTGAACGGGTAGAATATCATGAGGCTGTTGCGGTGCCTCAAAGCATGGTCAGCAGGAATACTTACGCCTTAAAAGTACGCGGCCATTCCATGATTGATGATAATATTCAGGATGGAGATGTGGTTATTATTGAAAAAACAGAAAGTGCCACCAATGGACAGTCAGTAGTGTGCTTAATTAATAATGAACAGGTTACCCTGAAGAAATTTTATATTGAGAAACAGGGAATTCGCCTGCAACCGGCAAATCCTGATATGGCAGCTATTTTTCTAAAAAATGAAGACGTGCAGATTTTAGGCGTGGTCTCAGGTGTGGTTAGAAACTTTCCGAATTAGTATTCATACTCTTAATTGGCAGATACGGAAATTTAGGCTGAATAGTTACTAAAAATGGACATTAATTAACAACGTTAAAGAGTTTTTGTGACAGATAGAACATTTAAAATACTGACATACAATATTCATAAGGGATTTAGTGTTGCCAATCGCCGTTTTACGCTGTTTGGTATACGCGATGCACTGGAAGAAATTGATCCAGATGTGATATTTTTACAGGAATTGCAGGGGGAGCATCATAAAAAAAGCCGGCATGTTGAATCATGGCCCTTAAAACCTCAGGGTGAGTTTCTGGCGGAAAATCGCTGGCCGTTTTCTCTTTATGCTAAAAATGCGGTTTATAAAAAAGGTCATCATGGTAATGGTATTCTTTGCAAATATCCTATTATCAGCTGGCATAATCAGAATTTATCCAGGGCAAAATTTGCCAGTCGCAGTTATCTGCATGCTAAAATTCTATTACCCAGTAAAATAAGTCTGAATCTGGTCTGTGTTCATCTGGGGTTGTTTGAAGCAGAACGGGAGATGCAGCTGGCACAGATTGCCCAAACCATAGAGCAGACTATTCCTGATAATGAACCACTGATTATGGCAGGCGATTTTAATGACTGGCGTAAACGGGCTCTGGATCATATGAAAATTGATCTGGGACTGGAAGAAGCTTTTTTACATTATGAAGGACAGCATGCAAGAACCTTCCCTGTCTGGCGACCTACTCTACAGGTGGACAGGATTTATTATCGTGGAGTGAAACTTCAGGAAGCGTTAACCTTTTCCAATAAGCGCTGGCGTAAACTCTCGGACCATTTACCCATTGGTGCTATTTTCAGGTGCCCCTGATATCAGGCAAAGTCATCAGGATAACGATTCAACTGGCAATAACCTGATCCATGTAATCCTCTATATTAATCCCATAGGCACCATTGGAAAGTGATTTTTTAATGACATAGATGGTATTGGTAAAGGTAATATCACCCTTTTTAAGATCGATAATACGCCCATTCTTAGCTAACTTATCAGAGCCGAGGATCAATAAAATTCTGGGTTTAATACCATTTTCATTATCTGTTTCAATAATAATACCGACTTCACCGGTATTCATTTCTACCAGGCTTCCCGGCGCATAAATACCGATAAAGTGAATAAAATGTCCGAGAATTGTTTTGTCAAATAAAGTGTCCTTGCACTGATATATGTGCCTGCAGGCATCTAAGGTAGTGATCCCCTTGCTATAAGGTTTATCGGATATCATGGAATCATAAGCATCTATAATACCGATAATTTTTGCATAATATGGGATCCGCTCTGCAGTGATCCCCCGTGGATAACCGGAACCATCAAGTCGTTCATGATGACAATAGGCAACATCTACTGCGCCGGGATAAACACCGGATTTTGAAATGAGTAATTTTTTGCCATAGACAGGATGTTCCTGCATGATTGCAATTTCTTCGGTATTAAGGTTTTCCTGCTTGAGTAATAAGTCTTTCGGGATCCGGACTTTACCGACATCATGTAACAGGCCGCAGGTGCCGATATTCTGTAGTTCCAGTTCTCGAAACCCCAGTTCTCTGCCCAGGGCAATGGCATAAATACAGACCCTCAGGGAATGTTCTGCAGTATAACTGTCTTTATTGCGTATCTGGGTTAACCAGACCAGAGCAGAATCATTTCTTAAAATACTGTCAACACATTCATCAACAATATCATTAACTTTTTCAATATTCAGTTCACCACTGAGTCGGATAGTATCCAGAATGGCTCCCATCTGAGAACAGGCATCTTTATAAGCAGAACGGATATTATTCAGTTCTTCATTAATTGGTATCTTATTAATATAAGAAATTTTTTCTGGAACAGCCGTTTGTTTGTCCTGTTCCATCTGCCATTTCTGTCTGGCAGCACGAACATAAACATATTGGCATTGTTCTTTCAGGGCATGCAGCTCATCGACAGTGTTGATCTGAAAGCCCTGATAAACAAAGTCAGTTTCTTCCCAGGGACGATCCAGGCGGGAGACAAACATTCCCAGTTCAAGCAGGTCAACGGAGCGTTTAAGTTCTATATATTCAGTGGATGTGGGTTCTGCCATTAGCTTCTGATGTAAGCCTTCTGCTATAATTTTTGTAATTACCCAAAGCATAGCAGTTAACGCTGTAAAATTCTAATAAGCAGGTATAAAATTTATACCACTAATTATTCCAGGATTAATGAAAGGACTTATGTTTACTCAGGCACAAACTCGGAATATGGATGCTCTGCCCGCATATAAAATTGAAGTCTCTAAGCGTGCAAAGTATATGCGTATACGGGTTTCTCTAAATAAAGGCGTGGTAGTGGTGGTGCCTAAAGCCATGAGTCGCAGGCAGATCAATCAATGGGTGCCGGAATTTGTTTCTGAGCAACAGCAGTGGATCCGCTCAATGGTAGAGAAGCTGCAGACAGAAGTAGCCAGGAAAGCACATTCCGATAATATTGTTCTTCCCAGTCATATTTTACTGACAGCTTTGCAGCAGAGCTTTAAAGTGAATTATATTTCCCGCTCAGATAGTCAGGAACTGATGCTTTACCATAGGGATGAGTTTACCTTGCAGGTCACTGGTAATATGGATAATAAGACAGATATTTTTCAGTTACTCGAACAGTTTTTTAAAGGTTATGCCTATACTTTTCTGAACAATCGCCTGGATGAGTTCAGCCGTCAGTTTAACCTGCCTTATCAGCGTTTGACTGTACGGGCACAAAAGACGCGCTGGGGCAGCTGTTCTGCTAAAAAAAATATTAATCTAAATTATCGTTTAATCTTTCTGGAAGCGGAATTAATGGATTATGTGTTATTGCACGAGCTGGCAC
>JALSUJ010000298.1:0-1456 GCA_027071355.1 Gammaproteobacteria bacterium
ATGCCAGCCTCAAACGATACATCCACTCTCATAAAAACCACCCTTACATAAAACTGTAAATTATTCCGATTTTTTCCAATATAAGTGACACTTTTACACATCAAACACACACCATAAAAACCAACATATTGATTTAAAAAACCTTTTATAAGTCGGCATAATTATTGCTAATATCGCATTGATATATGTAGCATAAGACAATACTAACCAAGACCATTAAAGGATAAGGATCTCAAAATGATGAAATTAATAAATAAAAAATTACTCGGCATGTTCTTGTTTATGTTAACCAGCACAGCTAGCCATGCAGCTTTTATCGATTACCCAGTGCCGCCTGAGTATAATTTTACCGGCTCTCTTGAAATTATAGGCACAGGCATCGGCCCCGTTCCCATTGACCTGTACCCCGCATCAGGGGATTTCTCTTTCACATATCTAGACAAAGTGGGAACAGGATTTAACTCCAGTATTTATACCACTCCCGGCATCTATAATTTCGACAGCACACCGGATAGCGTATTTCCTGACGTTGTTAACTTATCCATGACCCTTAATGCCGGACAGATAGGCCTGCGTACATTTATAGACTGGAATCAGAATATATTTGATGTTTTAACCGTATGGGATGTCACCAGAATCGGTGATACCACATATTTAACCGCAACCGATGTAGATGGTGATGGTGTGCGTGGCTTCAGCATGGTATCCGGGCCATTTGCCGGCAACAATATCATTATAGATGCGACCATTGTGACACCAATTCCCGCAGCCTTTGAGTTATTTATTTCTGGCTTGATTGGATTATCTGGTTACGCCCGTTTCAGGAAAAGCCAAAAGCACAAAACGTAACTTCATCTGGATAGACTTACAGCCCGCAAACATCTCCGAACTCATAGGCCATTTACTTTTATATTCCCAACTCTGCACCAATATAGAAAAGTGCTTTTTAGGGAAGCACAACTACTCTTTCACACTTTCAAGTTACAAGAAAAGAATTCATATTGCAGGGAGTTTTTGGTTTTTCAGAGAAATTTCTAGAAATAAAATATTACCTCAATCTGTGAGATTATCTACTAGAAACATACCAGAACAGGGAGAATAACTAAGATGCTAATTATATGTTCGGTAAAAAACTGTTGAGGCCTACTCTCCATGCCCATTACAGCAATTTAAAAGAACTAGCAATCACAATATCTAAAGTAATATTTATCGTCAATGAGCTTCAAATCATTATTTAAATTAATAAAAGTCTGTGGTGGATAATAGGCGTTACCAATACCTATTACCCACCATTTAACTATTAACCGAATCAAACCACTCGCTTACGAGATGCCGCAAACAAAGCGATCAAACCTGAACCAAATAACCATATTGCTGCAGGCACAGGCACAGCAGAAATAGTACCTTCAAGGTGAAGCCCCCAGTAAACCCCACCCAAACCTGAGTTATTTAGAGG
>JALSUJ010000298.1:1466-2625 GCA_027071355.1 Gammaproteobacteria bacterium
TGCATAGTCCAGAGTAAAACTATCACCTTGCGAACAATCAATGCCGCATGTCACAGTAGCCAAACCGGTCTCTGATGCATAATTAGCGCTATCGCCACCCAGATCAATATCAGGATTCCCATTCCAAACAGCGCTCCAGCCACTAAAATCTAGCTGCACATTTCCCACACCATCATCACTTATAATATAGGTGGGTGTTGTACTTTGGTGCATACCCGTATTGCCCAAAAATGTCCAGGGGGAATCAAAGGGTGCAATCTCAGTACCATCGGGGTAGCCGCTATGACTATTAGATGCAAGCTGCGCCTGACCAACCAGCAAACCACCATCTGTACCCGGTGATATACCGATCGACTCATATGCAGTGAAGCTGCCATCATCATTTGTATCAACAGAAAAATAACTACCCGTCATCCCAGTACAAACCCCAGACGAATCACAGATCTGATAACCCGTATCAAACGCCAGTAATGCGGATGAGCTTAATGCCGCTTCTGCTAAACCAGTATTTGCACTTAAGAGAACTGCAAGTGAAGAAAACATCATTTTATTATTCATTTTCATATCCTTATATCAGTATTTTTTTGCAAAAAAATAGGGGCCACACTGTGACCCCTATCTTTATAACTTAAACTCTATAAGATAGAGATTTAAATTACGCAGCCTTGCGACGACGCGCAACACCAGCCAGACCTAACAGACCTGAACCAAACAACCATACAGCCGCTGGTACTGGAACCGCAGATACTGCTGCGCCTACTGTACCTTGTAAGTGCAACTGATAGTTAACGCCAGCAAAACCACCAGAAGGAACAACAGCTGTGTAATCAAGTGTATATGTATCACCTACTTCACATGTAGCACCACAACTAACGACAGCATCAGCGCCCTGACCCATATCAATGTTGCCACCATTCCAGAATACATTCCAGCCAGACATATTGATAGTTGCATTACCAGCACCATCATCAGATGCTACAGAAAGAGTAGCCGCTTGAGTGTGATTACCAGTTGCGTTAAAGAAAGACCAAGGGGAATCAATATCACCAGCACCCTGCACAGAACCTAATGTAATACCACCATCAGCACCAGGAGTCAGACCTACGCGTTCATTCTTAGCGAATGTACCGTTGCCGTCGTTATCCATTGCAAAATAACT
>JALSUJ010000299.1 GCA_027071355.1 Gammaproteobacteria bacterium
ACCCCACTCAATACGATGAAATTGTATTTTGCGGCTTTGGTGAACCGACCCTCAGATTAAAAGAACTGCTGGCCATTGCCAACTATTGTCATCAAAGCGGTACGCCGGTTAGAGTCAATACCGATGGTCTGGGTAATCTGGTCAATAAACATAATATCCTGCCGGAACTGGCAAGCTGCGTGGATGCCCTGTCTGTTTCCATGAATGCTCAGAATGAAGCGGTTTATAACCGCCATTGTGTACCGGCTCTAAAAGGCTCTTATGAGCATATGCTGGATTTTTTACGTCTGGCACCGGCTTATATTCCTGATACTACGGCCACCGCTATTGATGGCCTGGAAGGTGTGGATATTAATGCCTGTGAAGCCAAAGCAGGGGAACTGGGCGTTAAATTCAGGCGGCGGGTGCTGGATATTGTGGGCTAATTAACACTTTTTTTATTATCGATTTATTTCTCCTTAGAGGGTATTATTAAAGGTATTAAGTTGTTCTCTGATATTTTAAAAGGATCATGAACAGGAAAGGCTTGCGGCATTTATGTATAATTTTTTAAAATTCACATTTATTCTGTTAATACTGAGCAGTAATACAGTATTGGCAGCAGCTACAGAAAATTATGGCTACCCGCTGAAAAACCCTTATGCGGCAACTATTCTGGGCACTCCCAAAGACTATAAAGCAGACCTGCCCAGATACAATCGGGTACCCCATGAACAATTTGCCCTCAAAATGCCAGACAGGCGGCCGATTCCCGATGTTTTCTGGTATCAACGACGAGGCTTAAATTACGCAGTTACCGCCCAGAAGGAAAAAGCCCCTCTGCTTTTTGCTATTGCAGGCACCGGGGCAAGTCATAAATCAATGAAAATGCAGCTTTTTCAAAGAGCATTTTATCAGGCTGGCTATCATGTCATTACGATCAGTTCCCCGACATTCAGTAATTTTATGGTCAATGCTTCAAAAACAGCCATTCCGGGTAATCTCCAGCAGGATGCAGAAGATTTATACCGGGTTATGCAGCAGATTATCAACGAGCATCCTGAGCTGAAAGTGACTGATTATAACCTGATTGGGTATAGTCTCGGTGCCTCCCAGGCAGCCTTTGTAGCACGTATAGATGAACAGCAAAAAGCCATTGGTTTCAAAAAAGTGCTGATGATTAATCCTCCCCTGAATCTGTTTCACTCCGTTAAGCTGCTGGATCAGATGTTAACTGCTCATATACCCGGTGGGGTGGACAATTTTAATGCCTTTTTTAAGAATTTTATGAAAAACGTAACCCAGTTTCATCAGGATAATAAAAAATTAAATTTGACGGGCGAAGAATTTTTCTACGAAGCTTATCGTAATAAAAAACCCAGTGACAGTTTTATGCAGGCTCTGATCGGTGTAGCCTTTCGTATGTCTTCATCCGATATGGTGTTTGTGACGGATGTGTTTAATAATCTGGGTTATCTGGTTCCTAAAAATACCGTACTGACTAAAACTACCTCACTGACCCGCTATTCTAAAGCCTCACGCCGGTTAGGATTTAATGATTATATTAATGAAATTTATCTGCCTTATTACGCTAAAAAAACCGGCCTCAGTCGAGACAAATTAATTGCTCAATCAAGCCTGTTATCGATTAAAGAGTATCTGCAAAAATCGGATAAAATTGGTTTAATGCATAATGAAGATGATCCTATCTTAATGGCCGGAGAAATTGATACGTTAAAAAGTTTATTTCCCGGCAGATCAGTAATTTATCCCTATGGAGGACATTGCGGCAATATGGAATATAAAGACAATGTTGCCTATATGATTAATTTTTTCTCCGGGGGTAAAAAATAATGGTAACACTAAATTTTTTAAATCCCGGTTTTACAGCGCTTCGCCAGTTATTGTTATTGTCCATGCTCGTTATCCTGTTACCCGCCTGCAGTGCGATACAACCCCAGGAACCTGTGGATGTTGAACCACCTATGCATTCCGTCGATTCCATTGTAAAAGAGGATGTTGATTATGCGGTTGATATCTATGACCCCTGGGAAGGTATGAACCGTAATATTTATATCTTTAATGCGCAACTGGATCGATATGTGATGTTGCCGGTAGTAAATGCTTATCGTGATTATGTACCATTATTTTTACGCCAGGGCGTAGATAACTTTTTTAATAATATTGGCAGTTTTAATCATACCTTAAATTCTGCTTTACAGTTAAATGGAGAAGCCACGGTAAATAATGGCCTGCGTTTTATATCAAATACTACCATGGGTATTGGTGGCATTTTTGATATCGCTACCGGGATGGGCTTTCCGGAAATGCAGGAAGATTTTGGCCAGACCCTCGGCTACTGGGGGGTAGGTGATGGCCCTTATCTGGTATTGCCGTTTTTCGGCCCCTCAAATTTACGTGATGCAGGCGGCCTGGCCGTTGATTTTGTTGCAGTAACCTGGCTGACAAATGACGTCTTTGGACTAAATGGTAATGGCGGCTGGCTGGTCTTTTATTATATTATGACCGGTGTGGACAGCAGAGCTAAAAATCCATTTGAATATTATCAAACGGGTTCACCCTTTGAATATGAATTGATCCGTATGCTCTATACCAATGCCCGTCATGCCATGATCGGTGGATAAG
>JALSUJ010000300.1 GCA_027071355.1 Gammaproteobacteria bacterium
GATCGTACCTTCCACCAGATGCTGCAAAGTATCTTTCATGGCACCAGGTTCAGGATGTCTGGCATCAAAAAACACCAGAACCAGATCGGCCAGGTCAATAATATGATCGGTAATTTTGAGGGTCGAATTACGTTGTTCATCCGCATCAAATCCGGGTGAATCAATTAGAATTTTGCCTTTCAGGGCATCACTTTTACAGGTTTTTAACTGTAAATAGGTATCAATTCGACTGCCTTCTCCAGCCGCTACTTTTTCGATTTCTTCACTGATTTGATAAAAAGGCAGACGGGGATCAGCATCCAGAGCCAGGCCGGGCAATACCCGTATCTGCTCATCCTGGCTATAGCTGACAACGGTAAATTTATCATCCACCGCCTGATTGCCTGTTAATTGTAAATTAACATCCAGATAGCTGTTTATAAAAGAAGATTTACCTGCTGAAAAGGTACCTAAAATAGAGATCAGCGGCCACCAGGAAATAGTTGTGGCAAAAGACTGATCGGGACTTAACAGGCCCAGACGATAACCGACCCTGTCCAGCTCTTTAAAGGAGTCAACGGCATCAATTAATATCGGATTCTCAGTAGCGAGATTATCCTGTAAACTTTCCAGTCTTGATTTAAGTAACTTGCTTGGACCTGCAAACATTGGCACTCCAACTCCACGTATTGTAAAAAAATTTAATATTAACGTACTGGGGGGGGAAAAGCCAATGGTCCGGGTGATCCTCTACGATTATTACCCCAGGGCATCATACTATCAATCATACTTTCACCTGGATTTGAAATACTCTTATTCATACTCCACATATCACGCTGCATACCAATAACACCGGCACTCATAGTTTGAATATTAGTGCTCATACCGTCAATGCGATCACTGACATTTTGGGCTGTCGCTGTCATTTTACTGGTATTTTCAGACATAACAGGCATGGTATCAGAGACGACCGTGGCTATCCTGCTAGTACCTTTTCTCATTTCAATCACATTGGTTGAAATAATATCCATATTAGTAGTCACTGATAATGACATCTGATTAACAGAACGTGCCATCTGGCGAACATCATTGGATAATGAATGAACATCATGAGTCAGATTAAAAATCAGGTAATAACCATAGGCCGCCAGAACAATAAATGCAAACAGCGCTGTGTAAACAATTAGCTGTAATCTCTGTCCTTTAACATCTGCACCTTTTCTACGATCGGCCAGAGTATCTGAATCAAAGCCGGTGGCATCATCCGCCTCATTTGTTAGTTTATGGTATAACCTTTTAATAGGCATTTCTCTCTCCTAAGCATTAACCACCCCTTGATCAACAGGCTCTAAGCTAAACGTAAATATTTTTGCTCTTAATATACACAAATAGAACGGTTGAAATTTCGATAATTTCTATTGTCTCTAACCTGTGCTAAACAGATTACTCCTTATGAGACCTTCAAATGGTTATAGAACTAAACCCGTTGGTTATTTTTATCTGTTTGCTCTATTAGCAGATGAAATTGCTATAAATGGTACGAAATTACAGGCTCCTGCTTTTAGTCCTCACTAATTTCAGCTCCCCGTTGTCCTATTTTTAGTTCTCCTGTTTCCAGTTCTTTCTGTTTTTTATTAATTATTCTGCGTTGTTTATCCGCTGCATTCTTATTAAGAAGACTTGTTTCAGATACGACTCGCCAGGCTTCCCTGAAGCGATTATGATTGACCAGCCGTTTAACAAAACGGGTATTAGCAGCTACATAATCAGATATTCTATGTTGTGCCTTATATACATTGGCTAGTTCACCCATGACATCTGGCAACTCGGGCAAAAGAGCAATCAGTTGCAGATATTTCTGTTCTGCTGTTCTGAATTGCCGCTGTTCAAATGCCTGCCTGGCCTCAGACAACAAGGCTTTCTGCTCTGCTGTTATCGGCACAGAGTCTATTTCCTTAACAACAGGAATAGCCCGCTCCTGCTCCTTTTTACCTTCAATTTTACTATTAGCAGCTTCAGTTTTACTATTAGCCGCTAACAGAGACACCATCTGATGACTGAGCCGCTTTTGCCTGGAGCGTAATTGCTCCTGTAAATTTTGCTCCTGAATAGCCTGTGCATCAGTTTGTCGGTATAGCTCAGCTTGAGTCGCGCTCTGGGTTAAACTTTTCTTTTGCTGAGATATTTCCTGCCTAACCGTTCCCTGCCTAACCATAGCCATCTGAGGTACAAGCCGTGACTCTACAGCCTTAACGGCTGGATATGCCTGCTGATTTAAAACTACATTTTCATCCGGATAAGTCACCGCTGGGGATATTTCCTGCAACGGCTCTCTAGACTGAAAGGCATGGTTATAAGTGACCTCTTTTTTACGTTCTTCCGGGGACAGTCCAAGCTGATATTGTCTTTTTCGTTCAGAAAATGCCTGCGGATCAGGAACAGCCTCTCTGGAATCTATAATAACATGTTTTGTAAAACTTTTTTGCTTATCCCTATTGACCGATTCAGGCCTATATTGCGTTTCTATTACCTTACTGACATCCTGCTTTGCATTGCCTGAAGGGGTATTCTTAGCTGATTTTTCAATTCCTGCAGCTTCTGAGCTGACAGTATCATCTTTCTGCAGACTCCAGCTAAAAT
>JALSUJ010000301.1 GCA_027071355.1 Gammaproteobacteria bacterium
ACCTCGATTTTCGAGAATGGCACCGATAGCTGCTGATGCCAGCCCTTTGCCTAATGAGGAAACAACACCGCCGGTGATAAAGATAAAACGTGTCATGAAAATGCTCTCAACAGTATTTTTTTTGGTAACGTACCCCCCCCCCGATTTATTCGTGGGGGGGGTTGGATTAGTACCTGGCTCTAACACGCTGGCATCCCGGCGTTTTTATTTTCTTTGTCTCGGGGGTAACGGATTAGTGCCACCGCAGTATATTTTCTTTCGTAACGTGGGTAATAATTGATGGTGTTCGCGGTAATATTTTATAAGCTTTCTATAATCAGCGGGAAAGTTATAAGTATTACCTGGTTTAAGTTTGGTAAATTCTGTTGTACTGTAAATGTCTTTTTCATTATTGCGAATATTGTATTTGATTTCTGCAATGCGTTTCTTTTCTAGCGTAATAGCTTCCTGTTCAATGTATTTAGCATAACCGTTTGTTATCTGATAGTCCTTATTACACATCACCATATCATCGGTAACCATGACTGCCCTGACAACAGATTGATGTGATAATGTTATGTCATGCGTGTATAGCATTAGATCTATTGTCCAATATTTCTTATTGTTTATCTTATTTTTATTATCAGCGTAGAGTTTGTTATTAGCATACCCTATTAATCGTATCGTTTTTATCTTCGCAGCTTCGCTTGTTAGAAACATCGCCTTGATGGTCAACACGTGGCCAAATGGATATATATCCCCAAAAGTCGGCAAAATACTATAAAGTCGTATATAAGGTCCAAACTTGAATTTCAAAAACCTGTGATGTAGGTAATATTTTTCCAGTTTTGGATCTACATTATGTATAGTTATGCTTCTGTTAGGATTATCGAAGTTATTCATATCAATGTGATTTCGGACGAGGAAATCGTAATATTTTTTAGAATATTTTAACTTCAGGGTGTAAACAACAATCCCTGGATAATCGCTATTTTTAATTTTAACGGCGAGTATCGTTGGCAGATTATGATTAAAATAGGCGAGATCATCTAATTTCTTTTTTTGTTTACGCCATTTTCTTTTTGCTTTTTGATTGATAATTTTGATGTTTTTCTCTCTGATTATCGCCTGATCTTTTTCTTCATCAATAGCATCCTGTAACGCTTCGATCCTGGCTATTTTCTGGAAATCTGAGACATCAATCGTTGATTGTTTGTTTTTTGATGTATCCGCCTGACTTTTAATATTATATTTCATGTCCTTCAATATATTGCTCAGCCTTTCATGCTGATAGTGGCTTTCTTTGTTGAGTATCAGCTGTTTGATTGTTGCTAACTGTTTCTGCAAAGACAAGCTTTTATTGTTTAGTAGGGCATCGATTTTTTGCGTGACCTTTCTTTCATCCTCTAGATTTTTAAGCTGTGCGTCAAGAACTTTGTTATCCACCGATGCGTTTAACGTAACACTAATCTTCGTATGACCCTTTGGCGTTAACGAATAATGCCAACGAGTGTTTTTAACAGTAATGAGATGCGCTGATATTATATTGATACGATCATCAATCAGTTTGCCATTGTGGATATACCGCGAAGCACGCAAAAAATTACCGGTTGCTCTAACAGCTTTTTTCTTCGCCTCTTTGAGTAGCATTTCTTTAGCCTGAATCCGTGTTTCGTTATCACCCAATATATAACTTTGTTCTACCTTAACACTGACAATGTGGTGGTTTTTTTTGATCACTTTGGCGTAATCCGCCATTACGGCCGGACAGAACGCCACGGCGAGAACCAGAATTATTCCTGTTAATTGTTTTGTTTTCGTTATCATCGCTTATCTCATTGTTTTTCTTTGGTTTCTGTGTTTTTCATCGATTATCCATCAAAATTTTCTATACAGTAGACAATAGGCGTATTTCTTATCGCTCAGGTCAATAACCGCATCACGCACCACATGATAGCCTGTGATGATACTGTCGGTCGTTTGCTGGATAGTCTGATCGATGCTTTGATCACGCGTTATCTGTTGGTTGTTCGCCTGTACGTTCGAGGCTGTCACCTGCTTCGCATGAATCCTTGTTTCGCCCTGGTATGCAAGTTTTGCCTGGGCTTTGGCCAGGGCAATCTTTTTTGCGCTCAAAATATCGGTGTAGTTATCAATGCATGCTGTCACGCCGTCTGGATAGGTAGCAACAACCCAGGCAGGGTAACTCTTCCTTATTGAGGCCGGATTGGTGCCTTTAGTCAAAAACTCACGCGTTGTGGTGCAGCCTGATACCAGGCCACTGGTAAGGGTTGTCAGGATTACCAGGCGTAACAAATTGTTAGATTGGATATTCATGAATTGTTTGCACAACCTCAGCTGTTTTCCATACTCGTTTGCCATCAATATTGCGTATTGTTTAAATGCACGAATCGAAGCTCGTTTTCTGTACTTTTTGTTATCAAGTTATAAACATATTTGTGTTACATTGCTTCTAACTTTGCTTGGCCACCATCGCAATGTTCGCAACACCATGTCAAAAACCCCTTATCATCGTAGGGGTCAGGCACACATTCGCAACAAGCGTTTTCTTCTTCAAGCCAGTCAAGATCAACGCTGCTTATTCCGCCATATTTGCCACTTATTTGCATAGTGCTGCCTGCTTCCGTTTTGTAAATACCAGGTGGTAACATATAAACCTCACAATATAACAACAAATTCAAGTCGACCCTTCGGACCGGTGCGCCAGCCTCAGCATTGTGCCGGTGCGGCTTAATAAAGGCGTTATATTACTCAATCATCACAGCAACCACTACAGTCACCGCCAAAATTCTTATTACAATGCGGGTCACCAATATCGCAAGACTGCACATCAACCATGCTTACTGTTCGCTCAAGTTTTTCTATCCTTTTTTCTTGGCTTTCAATCATCTTCTTTAAAAAATCAAGTTTTTCATCTACAGTTGCCATAATTACCACCTCAATATAACAAGTCGTTCGAGAGTGACGGCGCAGACAACGCGCCGCCCCTCAACTCAAGCGTTATGTGTAAATGCTGTCTGCTTGCCCCGGCATATTGCTATGTGTACATTCGAGATTGTGGTCGCTTGCTTTCGGGCATCTTTTGTTGCCGCACTCAGGGCAAACTATCATTCGCGTCATTGTTACTGGAATGCCATTTACGTCAAAAGATTTACTCAGGCATTTATGACAACTCCCGCAAATGTTTGTAGGTATTTTCATGTTTTTCTCCAAAATCACATAACAAGTGCATCAATCGGATGCAAAACACGCACCGATTATGCGGGCGTTATATAGAATAGTCCTGAATGAGTCTTTTCAGTTTTTCAGAAAATTCTTTTCGTTGTTCACCGCACGCAGCCCATCAATCACATCAACGCACATTATCAATGTAACATTATCTTTTAGTCTGTATTTTTTTTCTATTATTTTTTGTCTGGTTTTGTATGTCTTTCTTTTAGTTTGGCATTTTCAGCCACCAGGGCATCGTGGTCACGTTGATATTGCGTGGTTTTCGTTGTTTCTTCACGGAGTGTAGTTTCCATCGCCTCTATTCGCTGTTTGTACAGTGCTGATTCAGTTTTGTAGCGATGAATATCAACCAACAGAGCTTTGTTATTGTTCATCAGCTTCTTGTATTCTGCCGAAAGGGCGTCATGTTTTTGCGTTAATTGCGTCATTTTTTCATCCAATAACTGATTTTGTGTTTCCATATTGCCTAATCGAATTGCTGTCTCCACTGCGTTATTGTTCATTTCTTCGTTTTTCTTTTCCATGCGTTGACACAGTTCTTTGAGTATCGTTTTTTCTGCCATAGCTTTTTTTACTTCATCACGGAGGTTATTTGTGACAGATTTTTCTGCTGATAACGATGCCTGAAACGCCTGGTTTTCTTTTTCGCGCTCTTCGATAACGATTTGATGATAACGATCCATTTCTTCTTCCTGCTGTGTAATACGTTCCTGCAGCATCACATTTGCCTTTGTTATCTCCTGAATTTCGTATTGTGCAACTTCTAACTGTCCGATTGTTGATGTTATGTCTTTTTGTGTAAGTGAAAGCTTCTTTTCCAGTTTATCTACCATCTGTTCCTGTTCTTTTTTTTGTTCCTGTAGCATTTCTTTTTCCCTTGCCAATAGGGTTGTTTGCTGACGAAGGTTGGTCATTGTCTCGGTAATCATCTGTTTTTCCTTGTCCCATTCTTCTCTGGCGTGTTCAATTTGTGCCTGCGCCCGCGTTTTTAACTGTTCGTGCAAATGTTTGACCGAGCCAAGCACTTCTGTTGGCAGGGTATTGCCGGCACGCTCAAACTCGTTTTCTTCCTTCCATCGTTTCAATAACGGCGCAATCGTACTGTTACTACCGCTACCCAGGTTCCGCCTGACTTTTTCAACGGTGGGGCTTTCACCGCTCTCAGTAATCGTGTTGGCGGCACGAGCGACACTGCTGTAAGTAACGGTGGATCCACGGGCCATAATCTCTCTCCGGGTTTAAAGTAACGTAATACTGTAACGTGATATAACATAATATAGTATTATTGATACAATAATTCAAGTGTTTGTTTTCATGCGCGATAAAGTATGATAAAATGCAGGTCAATCAATATCAGGTTATTTGATTATCTTTACTGGCGTAATCCATGACAAAACCCGGCTATCCTGCTATGTCCATAAAAAGAAAATTACTGTTCGAGCTTTCGCCTCGTCACGTTGTTACCCGTAATAATATTACGGTTAGCCAAAGTCAGATTGATCCTGTAACAACCGAATTACTTCGCAATGCCACCAGCAGTAACACCCGAACCACTTACCGGGCAGCGATTAAACACTTTCGCCGTTGGGGGGGTATGTTGCCAACCGATAGCCAGACACTTATGTCTTATCTAACTGATAACCGTATGAAATTAAAGAAAAAAACACTGGATGTCTACCTGACCGCACTGGGCCAATGGCACGAAAGTCAGAATTTGCCAAATCCCTGTAAAGATATGGCGGTAAAAAAATTAGTAAAAGGTATTAAAAACACGCACGGTGTCCCTGAAGAGAGGGCTTACGCTTTATCCCTGGAACAAATTAGCAACATGATATCTGTGTTAAGAGAGGAGACTGATACAGCAAAAAAACATCGTAATATCGCTGTTCTCCTGCTTGGCTATTTTGGCGCTTTTCGTCGTAGTGAG
This sequence comes from Gammaproteobacteria bacterium, assembly GCA_027071355.1. Classification (GTDB taxonomy): domain Bacteria; phylum Pseudomonadota; class Gammaproteobacteria; order GRL18; family GRL18; genus JANELJ01. The sequence goes on from JALSUJ010000301.1 coordinate 5,159, forward strand.
CTGGTCAATATCAAAGTTGAAGACATTATGTGGTCGAATGAGGGCATTGAGATCACTGTAAATCGCTCAAAAACGGATCAGGAAGGGAAGGGGAGTAAACGTTTTCTCGCTTACTGTGATGCTGATCTATGCCCGGCCAGCGCATTAAAGGCGTGGTTGGCTAACGGTAAAATAAAAGAGGGTTATGTTTTTCGTAGCATTGACCGCTGGGACGGCGTTAGTGAAAAAGGTATGCATCCCGGGCAGGTTAATCGCTTACTAAAATCGTTGGCAAAGGCCTGCGGCTATCCCGAAGCGTTAATAAGTGCACACAGCTTACGTCGTGGTTTTGCAACCCAGTCAGTCAAAAATGGTGTTGACCGACATAAGCTAAAGTCATATATAGGCTGGAAAAGCGATGAAACCATGAATAAATATATTGATGATGCTGAGAAATCAATGGATAACCCAGTAAAAACTGTATTAGACGGTGGAAAGTGAATAAGAAATGTTGGTCAACTCGGGTTGTTTGTCAGGCTGCATTGGTGAATCCGTAGTGCTACTATTTGGGACAGAAAAGAAAATATTTATTCGACGTGTCAAAAACACACCTAAATTGTCCCAATTTCTTCCATTGCGTTTATATATAAAACAATAACTTATATGTGTTTTTTAATTTTAATCAATTTTATGACAGTAATATAGACAAAAATATTACGCTATTTTCATGTCTATTTTTTAACTCAAGAGTAGATCAAAACGAGAAACAGGAAAACACGCAGATAAATGCCAACTGCATTTTAACTATCAACTGAGGTTTTAAGAATGGAAATAACATATAAAATATTAATTGTTTTATTATTTATTTATTTTTTCATGGTATCGCTAGATTTATTTTCTATATTTTTTCCTGAAAGATGGGAGAAGGAAGAAGATAACCTAAAATACTATAAGCCACATAGCTGGTTTGCGGCGTATCCTGTAAAGACACCTAAAGGATGGAGAATTTTTGTTAGAGTTAACCGAAAGCAAGAGTGGAACGGTGTTTGCACAAGCGAGAATTCACTTAGCTGGTGGATATACTTATGAAAAATATCCCTAAAGTACATGGGCTTTCACGGTTAAGCAAAGGAACTATTAGATATTTTAGTGTTGCGTTTATTATTTCGAATTTATTGCTGATTCCATCGTTAATAACTAATTCAACAATAGTATTAGTGTTTACATCTCTATTTGTTTGGTTTCTTAATATTAAAGTTTATTCCAACAAAGGACCTCTATGGTTAACTAATACCTTAGATAAAATAGTGCGATGGGCATATAAATAGAATTTAGAGGTAATAAATAAATGTATGTATTTGGATCAAAAAAATTTGATATTGCAGTATCGATATCCGCTGTAATTACAGGAATAATGTCATTAGTAGTGGGACATCTATGGTTCGCTCTCTTGTTTTTTATTTGTTGCTATCATGCCATGGATAAGAATTGTAACTATATCAATGATAAAGGAACAAAATGATAGAATGGTGCTCATGAAATTAAAAAATTACCCTTGTTTATATTTCTCTTTGATTATATTAAGTGAGTTATTGTTATTCTCATGTCTCATGATTAGTTCAGCGTATTATTGTTATAATTGGTGCCCAGATTTTTTCTCCTTATCAATTGTTTTTCTGGTAATACTTTCGCCGTTCGTATTGAACGGTATTCATGTAGTGTTTATCGGGGCAATATCCTTATTCATTTAATCTTACTAATATCGCCGATAAAATAATGCCAACAGTCGCTCCCACAAAATCAAAACTTGTTATTAAACGGAACGGTAAAACAACGACCAGGCTGGTTCCCTTGCCAACTGTTATTGTTGATAGCCGTGAACAAATGCCATACAGATTTTCTATGCGTACCGGTGATTACTCTATATCCGGATTCGAAGACGTTATTTCCCTGGAACGAAAGTCACTGAATGATATCGTGGGGAGTTTAATGGATGGCCGGTCTCGGTTTCTTCGAGAAATGGATCGTCTCGCTGAGTTTAAGTATAAAGTCCTCTGTATTGAAGCTACACGTTCAGAGATAAAGAGTCCATACACCTTTCACTCGAAGGTGAAAGCCCATCCCAACGGGATAATGGGATCACTGGATGCCATCGCAGCCCGTTATGGGATAACAGTACATTACGGTGACAACCGGCTTCTCTGTGAGGAATTTGCTGCGTCCTGGCTATCAAAATGTTATACCTATGAATGGCTGGAGAAGAATAACCACGGTAGAGTACTGCAGGAAGGTGATCTATGAATTTTCTTCTTTACCCTGAATGCCAATGTAGTCATTTTGAAAAGCCCTATCGTTCCTTCTGGGTTGATGTGAAGGTATTCGAGCAAGCGTGGTCATTCGACGATGACTATTTTATGCCGAGTACAAATAATCATTTCAACATTGGATGGTTCAATGTATTGCGTGGTATGCGCCCTGTTCTTCAGTTTGGAAGAGCTTGTTTTTCATCCACTGGAACCGATGGATCACTAAATGTAAAGTTTTCAGGAGGAAGGCACCGTACACGATGGATGATCGATTATCTAAAATTAAAGGCGATTCCACTTGGGTTGGATGCTGTTGATATTGATGATGTTTTGCCCACCGGTAGAAAGCATGGATTGATACAACGTGAATTACTGGAGGGTGAGGTGATTTCGTTACCTTATTCGCATAAATATATCATCAACAAATTAGGATATTCTAATGAGTAAAATAATTAAGATAGTGTTGATTTCTATTCTTTTTGTTATCTCGGCAAGTGCGAATGCCGTAACGTTTTCTTCGGCAAAACGAGCATTGTATCAAAAAGTCTACGGCAACCAGGGGTTCACCATCTATACAAACTGTGCCTGGAAAAGAAAAAAAGTGGATCTGCAAAGCTGCAACCTGGATCACGCTTTCCCCAGGAAACAACAAAAACGGGCACACCGAATCGAAGCAGAACACTTATTCCCGGCCAGCTGGCTATTCAAGATGAATGGCCAGTGGCGCAATTGCGTGAAACAGGCAAAACGATTGAGAAAATCAGCCCGTAAATACTGCAGAAAACACGATAGTAGTTATCAACGCGCACACAACGATCTAATTAATCTGCGTCCATCAGTGGGCCAGATCAATGCTGACCGCAGTAATAAACCCTACTCAGACCAGTTAAGCGGGGAGAAGAAAAAAACATTTCGTGGTCGCAACAAGACAATGATAATTACCAGTCGTGTTGCAATACCACCAGCATCGATTCGTGGCGATATTGCCCGCGTGGGTTTTTATATGATGAAACACTATCGGCTGCGATTAAACGATCGTACCGTTACAATGCTAAAAACCTGGGCAGAAAACGATCCTGTGTCTGCCTCGGAAATCAGACTGAATCAACGCATAAAAGCCGTGCAAGGGTGGGGTAACGAATACGTGTTGGACTCAGCACAAGCGAGCAATTAGTATGCCGGCAAAAAAAAGAATATCCATGCTCATCGATTGTGACAATGCCAGCTACCATGCGATTCCCGCTATTATCAATATGCACCCGTGACTGCTCCCCGCCCTAATGGGCGAGGCTTCCAGCTTCACAGGCCGCAACCGGTGCTTGCACCGGATTAACGCAGCCTCCATTGGCAGAGACGGTCAGACCAGCCGCCTTTAACTTGATAATGCCCTGCTGCCAGATGTTCATCGCAGCGTTAATATCACGGTCATGATTTACATGACAGTTCGGGCATTCCCAGTGCCGGATATTCACTAAA
>JALSUJ010000302.1 GCA_027071355.1 Gammaproteobacteria bacterium
TGATGGCACAGCGTCTGTATGAAGCCGGTTATATTACCTATATGCGTACCGACTCCACTAATTTAAGCAGCGAAGCCATTGCTGCGGGTCGAGACTATATTCAGACTCATTACGGCACGAAATACCTGCCTGAAACAGCCAATATCTACACCAGCAAGGGCGGTGCTCAGGAGGCTCATGAGGCTATCCGTCCTTCCGATATACACGTTAAGGCCACCGATGTTGCAGGCGTTGACAGAGATGCACAACGCCTATATGAATTAATCTGGCGGCAGTTTCTGGCCTGTCAGATGACTCCGGCAAAATATGAAAATACCACCCTGACGATCAGTGCCGGGGATTACAGCCTGAAACTCAAAGGCCGGACAGTATTGTTTGATGGCTGGACCCGGGTAATGAAAGCCCTGGGCAAAACCACTGAAGATGTCATTTTACCCCCGGTTCAGGAAGGTGATACGTTTAAATTACAGGCTTTACAGCCATCACAGCATTTTACCAAGCCGCCACCGCGCTATTCTGAAGCCAGTCTGGTTAAGGAGCTGGAAAAACGCGGTATCGGACGGCCATCCACTTATGCCAGCATTATTTCTACCATTCAGGATCGGGGTTATGTGACCGCTCAGAACAAGCGGTTTTACGCGGAAAAAATCGGAGCCATTGTTACTGAACGACTGAGTGAAAGTTTTAACCATCTGATGAATTATAATTTTACCTCTGAAATGGAAGAAAAGCTGGATCAGATCGCGACCGGTGATAAATACTGGCAGGATGTTCTGGATGCATTTTATCAGGATTTTAAAGCCCAGGTGGATCAGGCTGATAGTGATGAAGGCGGAATGCGGGCCAATGATCCTACCTTAACGGATGTCCCCTGCCCGAAGTGCAGTCGTCCAATGATGATCCGTACTGGCTCCACCGGGGTTTTTCTGGGTTGTTCAGGTTATAGCCTGCCACCCAAAGAACGCTGTAAAGGTACTTTAAACCTGATCCCCGGAGATGAAGCCGTGGATGTGGATCAGGATGAAGAAGGTGAAGCCAAAGCTCTGATAGAACGCAAACGCTGTCCAAAATGCGATACCGCCATGGACAGTTATCTGATTGATGAGCAGCGTAAACTGCATATCTGCGGTAATAATCCGGACTGTGACGGGTTTATTGTCGAACAGGGTCAGTATCGCATTAAGGGTTACGACGGCCCGATTATTGAGTGCGATAAATGCGGTAGTGATATGCAGCTTAAATCCGGTCGTTTCGGCAAATATTTCGGCTGTACCAATGAGGAATGCAAAAATACCCGTAAATTATTAAGGAACGGAGAGGCAGCACCACCAAAAGCTGACCCCGTGCATATGACGGAAATTCCCTGTGAAAAATCCGACGGCTATTTTGTGCTGCGCGATGGCGCAGCGGGTATTTTTATGGCTTCTTCTGCTTTCCCGCGTTCCAGGGAAACACGGGCACCATTTATCCATGAGTTATTAGCCCATAAGGATGAACTGGATCCCAAGTTTCTGTATCTTTGCGAAGCACCCACAGAGGATAATAAAGGTAATCCTGTGATGATCCGCTTCAGCCGTAAGAACAAGGAACAGTATATTATGTCCGAGGATAAAAACGGCAAGGCAACCGGCTGGACCGGCCATTACAGGGATGGAAAATGGGACATTGAACTGCCTAAACCGAAGAGAAAAGCGGCTAAAAAGAAAACTGTGAAGAAAAAGACAGTTAAGAAAAAGACGGTTAAGAAAAAAGCGACGGCAAAAAAGGCAGTTAAGAAGTCTTAGGGGTTGCAGCATATGAGAAATAAAACCTGCGAAGTAAACGTCGCAAATGTATCTATCGGTGCCGATCATCCAGTGGTGGTTCAGTCCATGACCAATACCGATACCGAAGATGTTATAGCAACCGTTAAGCAATGTGCCGAACTTTATCAGGCGGGTTCTGAACTGGTGCGTATTACGGTTAATACCGAAGCAGCAGCGCAGGCAGTACCCAGGATTCAGTCCCAGCTGGCAAAAATGGGACTGGATATTCCTTTAGTAGGTGACTTTCATTTTAATGGCCATAAGCTGTTAAGCAAGTATCCTGATTGTGCTAAAACTCTGGCAAAATATCGTATTAACCCCGGTAATATCGGCCGTGGTCATTCCCGTGATGATAAATTTTCTCAGCTCATTGAGCTGGCCTGTAAAAATGATAAAGCGGTACGTATCGGGGTAAACTGGGGCAGTCTGGATCAGGAGTTAATGGCTCGCATGATGGACGAGAACAACCGGTTAGCTGACCCCAGAGAACCGGTTGATGTTATGCATGATGCCTTAATAACCTCAGCACTGGATTCCGCTAAAGCGGCTGAACAGGTGGGTCTGTCTAAAAATAAAATCATTCTGTCCTGTAAAATGTCCGGAGTACAGGATCTGGTCAAGGTCTATCAGGATTTAAGCCAACGTTGTGATTATGCTCTGCATCTGGGCCTGACTGAAGCCGGTATGGGCAGCAAGGGTATTGTCGCTTCCACGGCAGCCTTATCTATTTTATTACAGCAGGGAATTGGTGATACTATTCGTATTTCTCTGACACCAGAACCCGGAGCCCCCAGAGAAAAAGAAGTTCAGGTGGCTCAGGAAATTCTTCAGGCTCTGGAATTACGCACCTTTACTCCTACCGTTATCGCCTGCCCCGGCTGCGGACGAACCAGTTCTGACACCTTCCAGCATCTGGCCAAAAATATTCAGGCCTTTTTAAAACAGTCTATGCCGGCATGGAGAACCCAGTATCCCGGTGTTGAAGATCTTAATGTGGCCGTTATGGGCTGTGTGGTCAATGGCCCCGGAGAAAGCAAACATGCCAATATTGGTATCAGTTTACCGGGCAATGGTGAAAAACCGGTGGCTCCGGTGTATGAAGACGGCGTTAAAACGGTCACTTTAAAGGGGGATCGAATTGCGGAAGAATTTCAGGAGGTAGTTATTAATTATATTCAAAGAGCTTTTGGCTAATCAATTGATAATACTTCGTTTCTCAAGCCCTCACAGCACTTTTCATAAAAAACTTATACAGCAAAGGGATCACAAACAGCGTTAATAAGGATGAAAACGCCAGTCCCCAGACGATGGCGGTGGCCAGTGGCCCCCAGATCAGCGACTTGCCGGCAAAACCGCTGGCCAGTGAAAACAGTCCGGCGATGGTTGTTAGTGAAGTGATCAATATAGGTATAATCCGCCGTCTGGCAGCATAAATAATGGCCTGATTAACACTCATGCCGGCACGAAGCCGGGTATTGGCGGCTGAAATTAGTACGATAGAGGCATTTACAGCAATCCCCACCAGTGCCACAATACCATACAGGGTATAGATACTCAGTGGATTTGAGGTTATAAACAGGCCTGCCAGCACTCCGGTAAAAGCCAGTGGTATGGTGGCCAGAATTAATAAGGGTTGAAAATAGCTTTTGAACTGGGTACCGATAATCAGATAAATAAGCCCCACCCCCATTAAAAAAAGATAAGGCATGGCGGCCAGACTTTCGCCAATATCATCCAGTTCACCGGAAAAATCCAGACTGACATCCGGGTGTTTTATTTTCAAATCATGCCATTTTTTCTGAATCAGTTCACTAATCTGCAGGCTGTTTCGCCCCCCGGCTTTAATATCTGCTTCAACCAGTACTACCCGTTGTAAATTATGATGGCGTATCTGAGTGCGGGATAAATGATATTGAGTATGTACCAGTTCCTGCAATGGTGTTGTCATCACCTGTCTGGACTGTTTATCAAAATAGGCAATGGGCGTCTGCAGCCAGTTTGCTATGCTATTAACGCTCTGAGTCTGTGTTTTCTTATTGTCAGACTCCTCACCCGCTTTAACCCTGACAAAAACTTCTTCGCCGCGATACTGAAAACTGCTGACCCGCTCCCCTTCTGTCAAAATACGTATATCTCTGGTTAACGCTGCTGGCGCAATACCGGCTCGGTGAACGGCATCCTGATTAAGCTGCAAAGCCAGTTCCATACTGCCGTCACTATCAACCACGGTTAGATTTTCAATTTCAGGTATGGATAGCAGCAGTTTTTTTAAATCCACCAGTGCTGCTGAAATTTTTTTAAATTCGGCGCCCTGAACTTTAATACTGATGGCCCTTGCCACAGGGGGTCCATCCTCCAGCTGTAAAATAGACATTTCCTTTACCCCGGTCATAGACTTAAATTGTTCACGGACCTTTTGATGCATCTGTTTTTGGGACATATTTAATTTATCCGGCAGGGAGATCATAATCTGTCCCAGATGCTCACCAAAAATAGCCTCGGTCTGAGTAAAATATATCCCGGCAAAGGAAAACATTTCCCGATAATCATCCCGCTTAAATGCCTGTTTTATTTTTGCCTCCAGCTGCTGTATTTTCTGCAGGGTTAGATCAACCGGAGTACCTTCGGGCATTTGCACATTGGCATAAAAAACCGGGAACGGTTCACCGGCAAAAAAATCAATTTTAATCCGACCGCTTTGCAAAGCATAAATAGCGGTGGAAAAAAGCAGCAGTAAAAGCAGCAGCATTAGTTTAGGATGTCTGAGTGAACGGATCAGCAGGCGGGTATAGAACCATTGTAATGAGCGGGTAAAACGACTCCGCCAGCGGGCCGGCTGGAAATTCAGACGGGTATCAGCCGTGGCAATAATATGCGCAGGCAGCATCCAGTAGGCTTCCAGCAGGCTGATAAGCAGCGCAATAGTAACCACCAGTGGAATGACCAGCATAAATTCACCCACAATACCCGGCAGCAGCATTAAGGGTAAAAATGCAGCAATAGTGGTTAATACTGAAGAAGTCACCGGTGCCATCACTTCCTGCAGTGATTCAATAGCAGCCCTTGTAGCATTGACACCTTTTTGCAGGCGGGTATTCATGGATTCCACTACCACAATAGCATCATCCACCAGCATCCCCAGAGCAATAACAATACCCAGTAAAACGGCATTATTCAGCGTCTGACCAATAGCATTTAACAGCCAGAACGTACCTGCAAGAGTAAAAGGAATTCCAATAGTGGTAAAAAATGCAATACGTGTCCCAAGAAAAAGCCAGGTTACAAATAACACCAGAGTCAGACCAATCAGGGCATTGTTCTGCATAATACTGATAGCTTTTCTGGTGATCTGGGTATTATCATCCACCATAATCAGCTTGATGCCCGTAACTGCTGAGAGCCGATTTTTTTCTGCAATAAAGTGTTTTAAATCCGCTATCATCTGCAGCGTGTTTACCTTATCTATTTTAAACACCGAAAGCATAATGGCCGGTTCATTATGATAACTGGCTTTAAGTTTCAGCCGTTCCTGTCCCATATAAATGCTGGCTACATCACCCAGCAATACTTCATTTTTTATGCCTGGAATAGGTATTTGAGCCAGTTTTTCCGGATCACTGCTGGTACCCGTAATACGGATCAGCCATTGCTGATCCTGTATATTAATGGAACCTGCCGCAGTGTCTCTAAACTGATTTTTAATGGTCTGAGCCACAATGGCAGGTGACAGGCCAAGACCGGTCAGACGATTCATATCAATGTCCACTATCAGTTCCGGATCACTGGCACCGATGACATCCACTCGCTGAATAAAACTTTGCCGCTCCATTTCCTTTTCCAGCTCACGAGCATAAAAACGCAGGTTATCATCATAACTTTTACCCTGAATAACCAGAGTCGCTGTTGGGAATGCGCTGGACGATGTCAGTTCAATAATAAAGGGTGAGTCCGCTTCTTCCGGCAGACGGGCATTGTCTATATATTGAATTTCCCGACGTAAATCTGCCAGACGTTTATCAAATAGTCGCTCTGATATATCTTCGAAACGAACAATAATACTGGACATTGACGCTCTGGATGTGGACGAAATAAAACGAATATCCGATACTCGTGCAATACCCTCTTCCAGCGGCTGGGTAACACGTTTTTCAATATCTTCCGGCGATGCACCCGGCATAAAGGTATTTATCTGGATCCAGTTAAAATTGATAGTCGGATCTTTTTCTTTGGGCAGAGAAAAATAACTGAGAGTACCCATTACCAGAACCAGAACAAAGGTCAGGTTGGCCAGCACATGATGTTGTAAAAGTCGCTGTAACAGGGGCATTATTTAAGTCGTTAGTCGTTAGTCGTTAGTCGTTAGTCGTTAATCGTTAATCATTAATCGTTAATCGTTAATCGTTAATCGTTAATCGTTAATCGTTAATCGTTAATCGGCTATTGTGATGATTGGCTGTTTATCAGCTCAACAGCCTGTTGATCATTAAGTGCCTGACGACCCTGAATGATAATTTTGCTGTCCGCGGGTAAAGTATCCCGCTCAATACGGGCTGAACGACCTGTCAGGGCATTTTTTAAAGGCTGGAATCTGGCAAAATATCGGCCATCCGGTTTAGCGACAGCTACAAAAATGCCCAGCTGATTATTTCGGCTGACCAGTACATTAGCAGGAATATGTTGTTCCTGCAGAGTTATTTCTACCATTCCGAAGGCATTAGGCTGGGCTTTTTTGCCACTAAAACTCAGACGAACTCTCTGATGCCTGGCACGGGTTTCTATACTGGGTACTATGGCACGGATGGACAGCGGGTAATGTTGTTTGCGATAAACAAAATCCAGTGTCTTATAATTTAAATCATCCACCAGCCCCACCGGCACCTGTACTTCCACTTCTAGTTGACGGGTATTCATAAGGCGCAGCAAATGTGTACCTGGTGAGACATTTTCTCCCTTATGCACCAGTCTTTGGGTAATAACCCCGTCAAACGGGGCTCTGATCAGACAGCGGGTAATATTTTTTTCTGCCAGTTTGATTTTACTGTCAATTAATTGCAGTCTGGCATCCAGACGATGCAGGGCTGAACGCTGCTGCTGATGAGATTCTTCTGAAACACTTCTGGTTTTCAGGAGTTTTCGGGAACGCTCAAATTGATAACGGGCAAACTGCTGATCTGCCTGCAGGGCTTTTTTTTCTGCCTGTAACTGCTCACGAGTGAGTTCAAAATCTTCACACTCCAGTCTGACCAGTACCTGATCTGTCTGCACCCGATCGCCAACCTGAACAGCTACCGACTGAATTAAAGCAGAGAGTTGAGAACTGAGTAAACTATTCTGCAGGCTGATCACCTGAGCTGGCGCTTTTTTTAGCGGATGAAATAACAGCTCAGAGAGCGGCACAATGGTAACCGGTACTATTTCATTCAGGGTCTTTTCAGCATAGACTGAGTTACTCATAAGGCCAATCAAAATAAAGAGACTAATAGATAATAGTCTGCAGTGCTGTGTTTTATCCATCGTCACTTTGGTATGACTCTTTTTTAACTTGCTGCCAGACCTGCTCCAGTTCTTCCACAGAAGCCTGTTCCATACGCTGACGGTCATGGGCATAATGATATTCCATTTGTCTGAAACGCTGGGCAAATTTATGATTACTTAAACGCAGGGCTTGTTCCGGATCAATTTCAAGTTTACGAGCCAGATTCACACAACTGAACAGCACATCGCCCAGTTCTTCTTCCAGGCGTTCATATTGAGTCTGCGGTACCGATGTTAAAACACTGTCTTCAGGCTGCAATTGTTCATAGAGTGTCATTTCCTGTTCCAGCTCTTTGAGCTCAGCCTCAATAACCGGTAAAACAGCTCTGGCGGTATCCCAGTCAAAACCAACCTGTGCAATTCTCTGCTGAATTTTAACTGCCCGGGTCATAGCCGGCAGAATTTTACTAATATTGTCCATCAGGCTGACCGGCATCTCTTCAGACCTTACAGATTGTCCTTTTTCTGCCCTGGACTGTTGCTTTTCCATTTCCTTCTGCTGTTCCCAGGCCTTTAAAAATGCGGCTTCATTTTCATATTGATGATCAGCAAAGACATGGGGATGTCGGGACACCATTTTGTCAGCAATAGCCGCTGCAATATCATCAAAATCAAACTGCCCTTCTTCCTGTGCCAGTTGCGCATAAAACACCACCTGAAACAGTAAATCACCCAGCTCTTTTTTGACTTCATCCATATCACCCAGTTCAATAGCTTCTGCCACTTCATAGGCTTCTTCCAGAGTGTAGGGCACCAGGGATTTATAATTCTGTTTCAAATCCCAGGGGCAGCCGGAATCTGGATCACGCAGAGCGGCCATAATCTCCAGCAGACGCTGTAGTTGTTGCATAGTAAAATCCATAAATCCAAGGGAAACAGGAATAGTATAACTTGATTGGGAAGCAAACAGTATAAGACTGCAATGATTCAAAAATGCATCTCCCTCTGTAAGAAGGAGATTGTTTCGGGAAGAGGATAAAAAAGAATCTAATTAACGGCCCACACCATCCATAGATAACAGAGCATTGATAACTTCATCTTCAAGGTTGATCCGATCCGCCAGCAGCTCACCCACACCATTAAGACAGTTTTCCAGTTTTTCACATTCCAGTTTTGTGACATCACTGCTGTAACGATCATGAAAATCCAGTAATAACTGAGTATTATCAACCAGTTTGGGATATATGCTATCGGCAATTTTTAACACAGTAGTACGACGTTCCTTATTTTCATCCAGATAATTATATAAATAAAAATGCGCCTTGGCAGTGTAATCAACCATTGACTCACAGAAATCTTCCAGTACTTCCTTTAATGTATCATCTATTTCAAAAGGATGATAAGTCATCACTTCTTTATACTGAGCCAGTGTTTTTGTCCTGGATTCGACCAGCGACTCGATAATGCGGCGTGAGTTAACACGACGATCTTTCACAATGGTATCCGCCATTTTTGCTTCCTGTTCTTCGATTAGGGGCTGTTAATTAGTAAAGCCTATATAATGAATAACCATATTACCCGTTATTTTTTAAAAAATCGAAACACATTTGCAAGAGAAGAAGGCGTTAGAG
>JALSUJ010000303.1:0-1128 GCA_027071355.1 Gammaproteobacteria bacterium
ATAATTTATTGCGCTGATAAGGGGAAACCGGACCGATAGTTTTCCATTCCTGCTGATACTGTTTGGCTTTATTAATAGCACCATTAAGATCATTATCCAGATTTTCTTCAAGCGCCTGGACTTTTTCAATCAAGGCTGTAAATTTTTCCTGATTGGCATACCAGACTTTCTTTAATTCATGACGGATGGTTTCTATTGCCTTATCAAAACGTCTGCTGATGGCCTTATGTTTTTTGCGCTCAACAAAGCCGGTTTGTGACCATTCCTTACGAGCCTGACGAGTGATTTTATCCACCTTAATCCAGTCAATAGTCGTATCAATGGGGGCATTATCGGCTGTTGGCCAGCCCATAGTTGCAATATATGTTTCAAGTTGTTCACAGAGTGATTCTTTAGCTTTAAGACTGGCCTGACGTTGTTGGGTCTGTTCCTCTATATAGGGTTTACATAAACTATAAGCACTATTGCAGGCGTTATTGAAGCGTTCCCACATTTCCTCCTGAGTCTGACTGCGCAGGCTTTTCCATTGTTTACGCAAGGCTCTGATTTCTGTGATAACATCTGCAAATTCATTTTCAAGATCAGTATTATCCTCAGTGTGTTGTACCAGCTGTTCTGCCTTATAAACCAGATTGGCACGTTCATTATCATGTGCCCAGTTTCGCCAGGAAGAGAGATTTCCTAATTCGGATTGAATATCTCTGAGTTGCTGATGATAGTTCTGTTTTTCGGTACTGGATAATACCTTACTGCCATCTATTTTTTTGAATAATTCATGCAGTTGTTTATCCGCTTTGGACACCAGGCCATCATCAATAAGGTTTTTTATAGTATTTATCTGCTGCTCAGTATCATTTTTAAAATGTTTTGTCTTTTCCTGTTGAATAGCAAGTTTATCCTGAACCAGAGAATAGGCTTTATGGAAACGTTCGGCTAATGCTCTGGCTTCTGAAGAATTATGGTTACTTATCAGATGATTGAACTTGTCCTGCAGGACGGACAGGGTTTTGGCCATAAGATAAGTGGATTTTTCAGTAATATCTTCCATTTGTTCAACCACACTTTGTAATTGATCATTATTATCTGAATGCTTTTTAGTGTGGTCGAGATTGTCGATCAGATCCAGAC